>DASSYU010000253.1:0-2929 GCA_035703125.1 Pseudolabrys sp.
TTTTCAGCAGGCTGTCGCCGGAATAATTCCGGCCCGCCCAGCGATCGGGAGTGCTCACCGACAATCCGAATGGCGCATTGATGGACATGCCCATCCAGAGATTGGGGCTGAGCTGATAAGAGGTGTAGCCGTTCGGGACGAACGCCATTTCGCCGCTGTTTGACACGCCACCGAGAGGAAGGAGCGCAGAGCCGGGCTGCGGCGTATGACTCGCTTTGGGATAGAGAAACGTAAAACCACTTTCGCTGACGATGCCCTGGAACTGCGTCATCGTCGCCGGATTCCAGAACATTGAAGAGAGCGACCCGCCGGCGGCAACGCCTGCAAATGACGTGCCTTGCCCGTATGTGCTTTGCTCGCGAATTGCGAAGGCACCGGCATTGGCTTGTGCCGTGGCGACGATCAGAACTCCAAGCGCAGTCCCCGCACGAAGCATGCACACCCATCGTGACATTGATTGGCCTCCCGCCCGATTCGTGCCCGACCAGATTGAACTATCGTGAGCCTAGGTCGTGCGTCGAACAATAGCAGGCACCTTAAAGAGCACGACCTTGCGCAAAAAGACTGCGGCTGTTGCGGCGATGACACACGCGTTTGCCGCGCTGCGGAAACAAGGGAATTGGTTGCCGATCAACGAGTTGTCGGGCCAATTCAGGCCGTGCCGAAACCGCGGCGGCGGGCGGCTTGGTCACGATCTACCGTTGGCTTCCCGCGCACTAGGCGGCGCGAAATTCCACACCCAGGGTGTCCGAACGCCCAACCAAATAGCAGTAGTTTTTCTCCGGGGCACTGCATGCGCCAACCGCAAGGTAGGGTTGCCCCCGACATGCCGCCATGCATGATGGCGACGACCTGCCTGTCAAAACTCAAAAACAATCGCCCCGAAGGAGACATTTGAAAATGAAGCTCGTCCGCTATGGCGCGCCAGGCCGCGAGAAACCCGGCATCATCGGTGACGACGGAAAAATTCGCGATCTCTCAAAGATCGTGAAGGACATCGACGGCGCGATGCTGGCCTCGGGCGGCCTTGCCAAGATCAAGAAGGCCAATCTGAAGCGGATGAAGCCCGTCTCCGGCAAGCCGCGGCTTGGTCCGTGCGTTGGTCGTGTGCGCAACTACATCGCCATAGGGCTGAACTATGCCGACCACGCCGCGGAATCCGGCGTGCCGGTGCCGAGCGAACCGGTGATATTCAACAAACAGCCGACCTGTATTTGCGGGCCGAACGACAACACCGTGATTCCGAAGGGTTCCAGCAAGCTTGATTACGAATGCGAGCTCGCCATCATCATCGGCAAGCGCGCCCGCTATCTGGCGAAGGACAGGGCGATGGACGCGGTCGCCGGTTATTGCGTCGCCAATGATGTGTCGGAGCGCGCCTTCCAGATGGAGCACGGGCAGACCATCGCCAAGGGCAAGGGCTGCGAAACTTTCGGCCCCCTTGGCCCCTGGTTCGTCAGCAAGGACGAGGTCAAGGACCCACAAAATCTCGCCATGTGGCTCAATGTCAACGGCGAGAAGCGTCAGCATGGCAACACCAAGACCATGGTTTTCGACGTTGCGCACCTCGTGTGGTACTGCTCCCAGCTGTTCGTCATGGAGCCGGGCGATGTCATCGCAACTGGCACGCCACCCGGCGTCGCCTATGGCATGAAGCCCGCGCCGATCTGGCTGAAGGCCGGCGATGTCGTCGAACTTGGCATCGAAGGGCTAGGCGAGCAGAAACAGAAGATTGTGCCGTTCAAGGCCTGACGTTTTTCGACTCATCCCGTGCGTGTGAAAACAAAAAGCCCCGAGGCAGATCCCCGGGGCTTATTGTCAGCAATGTACTGCCAACTTAGGCCGCGGCGCGATTGACCACGCTTTTCGCCAGATCGCGGAACTCGCCGCGGGTCAGCATCTTCTTGTTCTTGAGCGAGTATGCCTTGACCGCCGCCATGATCTTGAGGGCATCCTCTTCGGACACCTGCATGCCAAGCTGTTGCAGCCAGATATTGACAGAATCGATGCCGCTGCCCTTGCCCATCACCACTTCCGCCGGCGGCTGACCGACGGCGCTCCAGCGGATCGGGAACAGCTCGGTGGCGTACTTCTCGCCGCAATTCTTGAACCAGCTGGCGATGATGCCGGACTCGATTTGATAGAGCCCGCTGCCAACGATAGCCTTGTTGGTGGGCACCACCACGCCGGTCAGGCGCTGCACCAGATTGGCCAGCGAGGTGAGCTTGGTGGTGTCGATGCCGACGTCGACATTATACATGGTCTTCAGTGCCATGACGATTTCTTCCATCGGCGCGTTGCCCGAGCGCTCACCGACGCCGAGCACGGTCGTGTGCATGACTTCTACGCCTTCGGCCAGCGCCATTATGGTGTTGGCGACGCCCATGCCGAAGTCCTGATGGAAGTGCGCCTCCAGGCGCTTCTTGATTCGCTTCTGAACCTCGCGCACGAAGTAGCGCATGGCGTGCGGCGACACCACGCCGAACGTGTCGACCAGCGCGAGCGCGTCCATGTGGCCGTCTTTGCCGACCCGCTCGATCAGATCAAGCGCCCATTTCAGTTCGGCGCGCGAGAAGTCGATCGGAAAGAACACGACCTCGAGACCGTTGTCATGAGCGTATTTAGTGGCCTCGATCGAAGTCTCGATCGCCTTTTCCATCGGCCAGCGATAGGCGAGATCGACCATGTGCTTGCTCGACGGGATTTCCATCACCACGCCGTTGACGCCGGTGTCGATGGCGCGCTTGACGTCTTCCTTCATGCAGCGCGCGAATGAGAAAATCTGCGGCCCCAGATTGCGCTTGACGATCTCCTTGATCGCGTCGTTGTCGGACGGGGAGACTATCGGCATGCCGGCTTCGATCCGGTGCACGCCGGCTTCCGCCAGTGCCTCGGCGATGCGGATTTTCTCGTCTTTGCTCAGGATGAC
>DASSYU010000259.1:0-2955 GCA_035703125.1 Pseudolabrys sp.
CGAACAGGAACTCGACGCGACCTATTGGGAAAGTCTCGACCAGATGCTGGCGCGCATGGACATCGTATCGGTCAATTGCCCGCACACACCGGCGACTTATCACCTGCTTTCGGCGCGCCGTCTCAAGATGCTGCGGCCGGAAGCCTACATCGTGAACACGTCGCGCGGTGAGGTGATCGACGAAAACGCGCTCGCGCGGCTTATTGAGACTGGCGACATTGCCGGCGCCGGGCTTGACGTATTTGAGCATGAGCCGGCGGTCAATCCAAAGTTGGTAAAACTCGCGCGCGCGGGAAAGGTCGTACTCTTGCCGCATACAGGATCGGCGACGATCGAAGGCCGCATCGACATGGGCGAAAAAGTCATCATCAACATCAGGACTTTCATGGACGGCCATAGGCCGCCCGATCGTGTTCTACCCTCGATGCTGTGACAGGTCCTTGATCGTTGGCCTAATGCCGTTGAGCGGATTGTTGGGATCCCAAGCGTAGTTCAGCGTCTCGAAACGCATCGAGCGAGCGTCGACCATAAGAAGGCGGCCAACCAGACCCTCGCCAAAGCCGACGATTTCGCGGATTACCTCCAGCGCCATCAGCGAGCCGAGCACGCCCGGCAGCGCACCGAGGATCCCAGCCTCGGCGCAGGCGGGCACGGTGCCGGGCGGCGGCGGCTCGGGGAACAAGCAACGGTAAGTCGGATTCGGCGTGTTGCTCGCGGACTTTTCGTGCGCCCGGATGGAGGTAAGTGATCCATCGAATGTTCCAACGGCGGCAGTGACGAGTGGCTTCTTCGCGAAGTAGCAGGCGTCGGAGACGAGATAACGCGTCGCGAAATTATCGGAACCATCAGCGATGACGTCGTAGTCTTTGATCAGATCGAGCGCATTCGCCGCCTCGAGCCGCAGGCTATGTGTCTTGACGCTGACGTGCGGGTTGAGACCCGCCACTACACTGGCGGCGCGTTCAACTTTCGGTTTGCCGACGTCTTTCGTTCCGAAGATCACCTGCCGCTGCAAATTCGAGAGTGACACAGTATCGTCATCGACGACGCCAAGCGTCCCCACGCCGGCCGCGGCAAGATACAGCAGGACCGGCGCGCCAAGACCGCCGGCGCCGACGACGAGAACTCGCGCGGCCTTGAGCTTGGCTTGACCAGGTCCGCCCACTTCGCGCAGCACGATGTGCCGGGCATAGCGTTCGAGTTCGTTGGCATCGAGCATTGTGGTTAACCGTATAGGGTGACGCAAAGCTTTGGGCCAGCCCTCTTGCGGCTCCACACGGCGGTGCGCAGCCCTCAGGGCCGCTTGCGGATCGGTCTCCATCGGTTAAGGTGGCAAAAATCTCCGTGGGGACGGCGTCACTATGCAAGTGCTGGGATCGACGGCCGCTCTTGCGGTCCTACTCGGCGTCGCAGTCGCAGCGGCGCAGGAATCGCCCGGGGTTCAACCAGCGCCCGCGCAGGTGGAGGTGAAGCCCAAGCCCGCGCGCGCGGCCAAGCCGGCGAAGACCATTGCGCCAAAGGTTTCCGCGCCAGCAACGGTCGCGGCAACAACCGCTGCCGTCGAATCCGAATCCGTCAAACTTGACTCGTCTATTGATACTGGACTTTCCGCCGGCGAGCGGCTGAAGATTCAATCCGCGTTGCTGTGGTCGGGCGATTATACCGGCTCGATCAACGGAGATGATCCGCTCATCTCTGCAATCAAGAACTACCAGAAGCGTGCACGGTCTAGGATCACCGGAGTTCTGTCGCCGGTCGAGCGCTCGAATTTGCTTGCCGCCGCCCAGTCGCATGAAGACGAATTTGGATGGACCGTCGTCGTCGATCCGGCGACCGGCGTTCGCATCGGCCTGCCGATGAAACTGGTGCCGCAGGCGCGCGATACACCGCGCGGAACGCGCTGGTCGGCAAAGCACGGAGAAGTGCAGGTCGAAACGTTCCGCATCAAGAGTGCCGAGCTCAAGCTCGCCGCCTTGTTCGAGCAGCAAAAGAAGGAACCTTCGACGCGCAAGATCGAACAGAGCGCGCTGCGTGACGACAGTTTTGTCATCGCCGGCATGCAAGGCCTGAAGAAATTTTCCGTGCGTGCCTATTCCCGCAACGGTGAGATTCGCGGGGTCACGGTTCTTTTCGATCAGATGATGGAAACAATTGTTGCGCCGGTAACAGCAGCAATGGTCAGCGCATTCTCGCCGTTTCCCGAGCGCACTCTGCCGTTCGCGGCTCCGACAAAATCGGTCGAATACGGAACTGGCTTGGTCGTGAGCGCGCGCGGCCACATTGTTACCGACCGCAAGCTCGCGGCGGGATGTCAGGTTATTGTCGCGGACGGTCTCGGCGATGCCGATCGCGTGGCCGAGGATCGGGACCATGGTCTGGCGCTTTTGCGCGTCTATGGCCCGCGCAAGCTGTCCCCGCTTGCGCTTTCGGCAGATGCCGCCCGGAAAGGCGATCTGACGCTGGTCGGTATCCCCGATCCGAAAGAGCAGAACGGCGCCAAAAGGCTTACCGAAATCAAGGCGCGCCTTACAGAGAACAACGCCATCGAGTTGCGACAGCCGGTTCCGATGGCCGGGTTTTCAGGTGCGGCCGCCCTTGACGCACAGGGTCAGGTCCTCGGAATGATGGAGATGCGAAATTTCGTACTTGCCAGCACCGAGCCGGCCACGCCGCCAGTGCGGCTGATCACGGCGGAAACGATTCGCACGTTTCTCAACGCGCACAACGTGCCATCCGTCTCGACAGGCGGCGACGCCAAGTCGGCGGTCGTCCGAATTATTTGCGTTCGCAAATAACTACTTGTTTTTCCACTTCGGCGCGCGTTTTTCGACGAAGGCTTTCATGCCTTCTTTCTGATCTTCCGTCGCAAACAGCGAGTGGAAAATACGGCGCTCGAAGACCACGCCTTCCGAGAGCCCAGTTTCGAACGCGCGGTTGACCGCTTCCTTGGCAGCG
>DASSYU010000449.1:0-11334 GCA_035703125.1 Pseudolabrys sp.
GGATCCGTCGTGTAGACGCCGTCAACGTCCGTGTAGATGTCGCAGCGTTCGGCTCCGATCGCAGCAGCGATCGCGACTGCCGAGGTGTCGGATCCGCCGCGGCCCAACGTCGTGATGCGGCCGGTATCCCTGTGCATGCCCTGGAAGCCGGCGATGACCGCGACTTGGCCGTGCTCCTTGAAACGCTTGATCAGCTCGGCACCATTCACGTCCAGGATGCGCGCGGAGGCATGCGCGTTGTCGGTCAAAATAGGCAGCTGCCAGCCTTGCCAGGACCGCGCGTTGACGCCCATGCCTTCGAGGACAAGGGCGAGCAAGCCGGCAGTAACCTGCTCGCCGGTTGCCACCACTGCGTCGTACTCGCGTGCGTCATGCAGCATCGCGGCCTGCTGGCACCATTCCACCAGCCGATTGGTTACGCCCGCCATGGCAGAAACCACGACGGCCACATCGTAGCCGGCGTCGACCTCGCGCTTGACGTGGCGCGCCACATTGCGGATGCGGTCGAGATCGGCGACCGACGTCCCGCCGAATTTCATCACCAGCCGAGCCATGACATTCCCGTGCGCGCCGAAAGGCGCTAACAAGCGACCGGCACGAAAGCCCCGCGCGCCGGCCTGAAAAGGCGCGTATACATACCGGTGGGGTCGCCGCGCTGCAACAACAGCCGACACCCATATAATGAGATCGTCTTGCATGGTTACTGGAAAAGCCCGCAAGTCCAGCGTCGATGTCGCCGAGGTCGAGCGGTTTTCGCGCCATGCCGCCGACTGGTGGAATCCGCGTGGGCCCATGGCGGCCTTGCACAAGTTCAATCCGGTCCGGCTCGCCTATATCCGTGATCAGGCAGCAGCCTGCTTCGGCCGCGATCCCAAAAAGCTCGACTGCCTGAAGGGACTTCGCATGCTGGACATCGGCTGCGGCGGCGGCATCCTGTCGGAACCGCTCGCGCGGCTGGGTGCGGCGATGGTCGGCGCCGATCCTTCGGAAGACAACATTGCCGCGGCAAAGGTTCATGCAAATGGGGCGGGTGTTGCGGTCGATTACCGTGCGACGACCGCGGAAGACTTGTC
Organism: Pseudolabrys sp.; assembly: GCA_035703125.1. GTDB lineage: Bacteria > Pseudomonadota > Alphaproteobacteria > Rhizobiales > Xanthobacteraceae > Pseudolabrys. Next base: position 1,074 of record DASSYU010000449.1, read on the forward strand.
CGCCGCCAATGAGCTCTTCGATGTGGTGCTGGCCATGGAAGTCGTCGAGCACGTTGCCGACGTCGATGCTTTCGTTGGGGCCTGCGCGGCGATGGTAAAGCCCGGCGGCCTGATGATCGCCGCAACGCTCAACCGGACACTGAAGAGCTTTGCGCTCGCAATCGTCGGCGCCGAATATGTGCTGCGCTGGCTGCCGCGCGGCACGCATCAATGGGACAAGTTCGTCAAGCCCGAGGAGCTGGAGAGCGCGATTGAGCACAATGATCTTCAGATCATCGGCGAACGTGGCGTGATCTACAATCCTCTTGCCGACCGCTGGCAACTGTCGTCGGACATGGATGTCAACTACATGCTGGTGGCACAGCGCCCGAAGCAAAATGGAGATGCCGCATGATTCTCGAACTGGTCGAGTTCAATTCGCCGAAGGGCTGGAGCCGCCGGCAGGTCGCCGAAGAGGCACGCAACGTCATTCCGAAGTGGCAGGCGAACAAGGAATTGTTGCGCAAGCATTTCCTGCTTGAGCTCAACGGCAAGATCGGCGCCGGCGTTTATATCTGGCCGTCGGTCCAAGCGGCGCAGAAGGCGCATAATGAAGAGTGGCGGCAGTCGGTGATCAGGCGCACGGGCGGCGCTCCGACGATCCGCTATTTCGACCTCTTCTTGCTGATCGACAATGAAAAGGGCGCGGTCACCGAATTTCCCGAAGCGGCAGAGATACAATCGGCAGCGGCCTGACTCGAACAAAGACGTAACCTCCGAAAGATGCTCTGGGCCGTTTTTACCCTGATCGCCGCGGCCGCGCAGACCGCGCGCAACGCGATGCAACGCGAACTGACCGCAACGCTGGGCACGGTTGGCGCCACCCACGTGCGCTTCCTGTTCGGATTTCCCTTTGCACTGCTTTTCCTGCTCGGTCTCCTAGCAGTCACCGGTGACAAGCTGCCGACGGTGCCGCCTGTATTCTGGCCCTGGGTAATCGGCGGGGCGCTCGGGCAAATCGCTGCGACGGCGCTGATGCTTTCCGCGATGGGCGAGCGCTCCTTCGTTGTGGCCTATGCCTACATCAAGACAGAGCCCGTGCAGGTTGCGCTGTTCGGACTGATTTTCCTCGGCGACAAGGTGACGCCCCTGTCGGCGGCGGCAATCCTGATTGCCACCGTCGGTGTGATCGTGATTTCACTCAAGCCGCGAACGGGTGCCGGCACGATGCGATCAACATTGATCGGACTTGCGGGCGGCACGATGTTCGCCCTGTCGGCGATCAGCTATCGCGGTGCGATTCTGTCCCTTGGTCTTTCTGATTTCGTGCTTGCCGCAACGTTCACCGTAACGGTCGGTCTGGTTATCCAGGCCGCGCTTTTATCGGCTTTTCTGGCACTGCGCGATCCAGAGGTCCTGCGTGCCATCGCACGGGCTTGGAAACCCTCGCTGTTTGCTGGCTTTATGGGTGCGTTCGCGTCGGAATTCTGGTTTCTCGGCTTCGCAATCACTACGGCGGCCAATGTGCGCACGCTTGCGCTGGTCGAGGTGCTGTTCGCGCAGGGCGTGACGCGGTTTGTCTTCAAGCAGCCCACCACGCAGCGCGAGGGAATTGGCATCGTGCTGGTGGTGATCGGTGTCGCGCTGCTGGTATGGGCTTATTAATTCCGCTCGTCCGGAAGCGATGGAAGCGGATGAAATTCAATACCTTCCTCGGAGAGTTCTTTCGCCTCTTCCGGCGACGCCACGCCGTATATTGAGCGATGCTCGGTCTCGCCATAGTGCATTTTTCGCGCTTCCTCGGGGAATTTCGCGCCGACATTATCGGCATTCTTGGTGAGGTGATCGCGAAGTTCTTTGAGCTTGGCGCGGATTTCCTGTTCCTGCGGCGAAATCATCGCGACTGGCGCCGGTGCAGGCGCCGGTGCCGCCTCCGGCGCTGTCTCCGGGGCCTCGATAGCCTTGCTCCGCCTCTTTGCAGTTGCGGACAGCCGCGGCGCCATGATCGCCTTTTCGACCTTAGCCGAGCCGCAGTGCGGGCAGCTTACAAGACCGCGTTTGGCCTGTTTATCGTAGGTAGCCGAATCCTGGAACCAGCTCTCAAATTCGTGGCCCTGCTGGCAGATGAGTGCGTAGCGTATCATTCCGCCCCCCGCACGACGTGAAGGTGTGCTGGCTCCGCCAACGGTTCGACAATTTCAAATCGCCGGCCGTGTTGCAGCGATGGGATGCGCGCTCGCGCGCTGGCGACTTCTGCGGGATTGATCTCGGCCACAATGATCCCCGGCTCGGTGTCACCTTCGGCAATGATGCGCCCCCAAGGGTCAACGATCAGTGAATGGCCGAACGTATCCCTGCCGTTCTCATGTCTGCCGCCCTGGGCGGCTGCAAATACAAAGCAGCCGTTTTCAATGGCGCGGCCGCGAATGAGAACATGCCAATGGGCTTCGCCGGTCTGTTTTGTGAATGCAGACGGAATTGCCAGCATGGTTGCACCGGCTTCGGCGAGTGCGCGGTAAAGCGCGGGGAATCGCAGGTCATAGCAAACGGTCAAACCGAGGCGGCCCCAAGGCAGGTCGGCCAGCACCGCCAGTTCGCCCGGGCGGTAATTGCGTGACTCGCGATAGCTCTCGCCACCCGCAAGGTCGACGTCGAACATATGGATCTTGTCGTAGCGCGCGAGGATATCGCCCTTCGGACCGATCAGGAACGAACGATTTGCGGCGCGGTCGGGCGAGATCCTAATCGCAAGCGAGCCAACATGCACGTAAATGCCGAGCTTGCGCGCGACCTCGCGCAACGTCGCCAGCGATGCATCGGCCCCTTCTTCGACAACCACTGCGAAAAGTTGTTCGCGATTGACGGCCAGGATGTTTGTCATTTCGGGAGTGAGAACATATTCGGCGCCGGCCGATTTTGCGTCGCCGATGTAGCGGACAGCGGCATCGATATTGGCGCCAGGCTGGAGACCCGAGCGCATCTGGATCATGGCTGCTTTGAAGTTGCCGCCGTTCATGGTGAAGCCTTGCCGCTGGCCAACAGCGGGTCGAGCCTGCCGGCGCGCTCAAGCGTGTGCAGCTCATCGCTGCCACCCACGTGTGTAGTGCCGATAAAAATCTGCGGCACGGTCATGCGTCCGTTTGCGCGTTGAATCATTTCCTCCCGGCGTTCGAAGTCACTGCTGACGTCGATCTCGCTGTAGCTTACACCCTTTCGCTTCAGCAAGGCCTTGGCCGCGGAGCAATAGGGGCAAAAGCGGGTCGTGTAGATTTCAACGAGAGCCATGGAGGTTTCGGGCATTTGAGCCCTTTTTATATGGGGGGACGCGCCGCCGCCACAACCCGCGCAAAAACCAGGACATCGACATGGCCGGCACCCGCCCTCAACAGAGCGCGGGCGCAGGCATCGGCTGTGGCGCCTGAGGTGAGCACGTCGTCAACCAGCACCAGCCGGCGCCCCGCAATATCCGATCCATGCTCGGCGGCTATCCGGAAGGCGCCTTGCACATTATCGGCGCGCTCCGCCTTTGATTTGCCCACCTGTTGCGGCGTTGCCCGCACGCGCCTGAGGCCGCCATGGACAACAGGCACGTCCGTCAAAGCCGAGATGACGCCCGCAAGCGCCGCCGATTGGTTGAAGCGCCGCGCCCACAGTCGCCGCCAGTGCAAGGGGACCGGGACGAGTGCATCGGCATCAACCAACAGCTCGCGCCCGGCACGCGCCATCCATTGGCCCATCATCGGCGAAAGGTCCAGACGGTCGCTATACTTGAAGCTGTGGACGAGTGCGCGGGAAATGTCGTCGTAGCGCACGGCGGCGCGCGCCCGGTCATAGGCCGGCGGACTGGCGATTGCTTCCATTGACAGCAAGTTGGCGCCTGGATCGTAGGCGAACGGAATCCCGAGTCGCGCGCAATATGGCGGCTCGATGAGCGACAGCCTAGACCAGCAATGCGCGCAGAGCCCGTTGCCGTCACCAAGTGGTTCGCGGCAGGACGGACAAAGCTGGGGCAGGGCGAAGTCGAGTGCGAACCGCAGCGCCGACAGTAAACCGTTACGAAAGCGTGCGGCGGCTGACGGCGCGCCGGTCGGACTTGCCGAAACAAGCTCATTCATGCTGCAACGGTAGCACGATCACCTGCGGACATGACACGATCGCGCGTGACGCGATAGGACAAGGCAATGTCGTCAGGCCCCAATATCTTTGACCGGCGGTTGCTTCGCGTACGCCAAAGGCGCGCGCGACTATTGAAGCCTGCAACATTTCTGCTGGATCGCGTTGCGACCGATTTTGGCGACCGGCTTTCCGCGGTCCTGCGCAAGTTCGATGTGGCCGTTGATCTCGGCACGCCATCCGATGCCGTGCGTCGCGTGCTGGCGGCGAACAATAATATCGGCATTGTTGTCGCGGCCGGACTGGGTGGCGATGACGATGGCTTGCGCATCTCCGCCGATGAGGAAGCCTTGCCCTTTGCCGAAGGTTCGCTTGATCTCGTGGTGTCTGCGCTGGCGCTGCAATTTGTAAACGACCTGCCCGGCGCGCTGATCCAGATCCGGCGCGCTCTGAAGCCGGACGGGTTATTGTTGACGGCCTTGATCGGCGGGGACAGTCTGACCGAACTGCGCTCGGCATTTGCCGCTGCCGAGAGCGAAGTCGAGAGCGGTATCTCGCCGCGCGTTGCGCCGTTTGCCGACGTCCGCGAGCTTGGCGACCTTTTGCAACGCGCCGGCTTTGCGTTGCCGGTCGTCGATAGAGACCGGATCACAGTGCGCTATGACTCGGCCCTCGCGCTGATGCGCGATCTCCGGTGCATGGGCGCGACCAATATCCTGCATGAGCGCCTCCGCACGCCGCTCAAACGCAGCATGCTTGAGCGCGTGATGGCAATCTATGCTGATCGCTTTACCGACGCGGATGGACGCGTACGTGCGACGTTCGAAATCATCTGGCTTTCGGGCTGGGTACCTCATGAGAGCCAACAGAAGCCGCTCAAGCCGGGCTCGGCTGTGCAGCGCCTTGCCGACGCGCTCGGCACGACAGAACTGCCGGCGGGGGAAAAACCCGAGCGTGGCCGCTAAAGCAAAGTCATCAAATGTGAAATGAGCGGCACGTCTGCCGGAGGCATTTCGTAGTCGCGCAGTCGGTTCGGCTTGACCCACGCAAGCTGCTGTCCCTCTGTTGGAGTGACGATCCCGTCCCAGCGACGGCAGACATAGAGCGGCATCAGCAGATGGAAATCTGGATAGGTGTGGCTCGCAAAAGCAAGTGGCGCCAGGCACGCCTCACTCACTGTTATCGCGAGCTCCTCGCGGAGTTCGCGTATTAAAGTATCTTCCGGCCGCTCGCCATCCTCGACCTTGCCGCCTGGGAATTCCCAGAGCCCGGCCATCGGCTTGCCTTGCGGTCTTTGCGCAATCAGCACGCGGCCATCCGTATCGACGAGCACGCAAGCGGCAACGAGGACGATCTTGAGCGCCAAGGTGCCGGCTCCGGATCTAAGAGCGATAGTCGCCGTTGATGGCAACATATTCTTTGGTGAGGTCGCAGGTGAGAACGCGATCGCGACCTTTGCCCAGCCCGAGCGCAACCTTCAGGCTGATTTCGGGCTTCTTCATTGCCGCGCTGACGGTCGCTTCATCGTAGCCGGGATCGCGTGCGCCTTTATGCGCGACGCGGATGCCGCCAAACCAGATCGAAAGCTTGTCTCTGTCCGCCGGCTCACCGGCTTTGCCGACGGCCATCACAACGCGGCCCCAGTTTGCGTCTTCGCCGGCGATCGCGGTCTTCACCAGAGGCGAATTTGCGATCGACATGGCAATACGCCGCGCCGAGGCCTTGGATACCGCACCTTCGACCACGATCTCGACCAGCTTGCGCGCACCTTCGCCGTCACGTGCCACCTGTTCTGACAGGCTGGCAAGCACGGAATGCAACGCCTTTTTGAACTCTTTCAGGCGCGGATCGGTCGCGCGCGAGATTCGTGGAGCGCCCGAGGCCTTGCCGGTGGCAAACATCATCAGCGTGTCCGATGTCGATGTGTCACCGTCAATTGTCACAGCGTTGAAGGTATCGGCGACGCCATCTTTCAGAAGCGTCTGCAGTGCCGGCGCGGAAATCGCCGCGTCGGTGAATATGAAAGAGAGCATAGTCGCCATGTCGGGAGCGATCATGCCGGCACCCTTGGCAATTCCGTTGATCGTCACGCGGACTTTGCCGAGTTTTGCCGTTACGGTCGCCACCTTGGGAAATGTATCGGTTGTCATGATTGCCTTTGCCGCGGCAAGGAATTCACCGGGTTGTGCGCGCGCGACCAGGCCTCCCATAACGCCCTCGAAGGCCTGTGCCTTCAGCGGTTCGCCGATCACGCCGGTCGAGGCAAGAAATATATCGCCCGGCTTGCAGCCAGTCGCACGCGCAGCGATCTGCGCGGTGAACCTGCAGGCATCGCGGCCGGTCTTGCCCGTGAAAGCGTTGGCATTACCGGAATTCACAACCAGCGCACGCGTCTTGCTCGTCTTCAGGTGCGCGCGGCACCACTCGACGGGCGCGGACGGACATTTCGAGCGTGTGAACACACCCGACGCGGTCGTACCGAAATCGAACAGCGCCAGCAGGACGTCGGTACGCCCCGCATAACGGATACCGGCTTCGGCCGTCGCAAGACGCACGCCGGAAATTGGCGGCAAGTCGGGGACGTTGGCAGGGGCAAGAGGGGAGACTGCAGTGGACATAACATTCTCCGTCGTCATGTCCGGCATCGCGCCGGCATCTGCGGCTTCTGATGCATCGGCATAAAAGACGCCAATGGCCGGCACAAGGCCGGCCGTGACGAAATCATTTGATGATTTTGATAGATGCTACTTCTTGGCCGGCGCTGCGGGCTTTTCCTCAGGCTTGGCAGCCGGCTTGTCCATGCGCTCGATCTTAGCTTCGGCACGCAGCTTGGTGACCAGCTCGGCCTGCGCCTTGCGCGAGACGAAGTTCTCGATCTGTGGCTTCACGTCTTCGAATTTCGGCGCCGGCTTGACACGCTTATCCTCGACCTTGAGGACGTGCCAGCCGAACTGGGTCTTCACCGGGTCCGAAATCTGGCCCTTGTCCAGCTTGAAGGCGGCTTCCGAAAATTCCGGTACCATCTGTTCCTTGGTGAAGTAGCCGAGATCGCCGCCATTGGCCTTGCCGGACGGGTCTTCGGTGACTTCGCCGGCCACCTTGGCGAAATCTTCGCCCTTCTTAAGCCGGGCGATTACCGCCTTGATCTTGTCTTCGGCTTCCTTGCCGGCCTTGTCATCGCCTGCCTGTGCGCGGAAGAGGATGTGGCGCGCGTGGACTTCCTTCTCCTCGCCGATCTGCTTCACGGCCTCGTCGTAGACCTTATGCATCGCTTCGTCGGTCAGGGCTTCCTTTCCGACCGATTGCAGCAAATTTTCCATGAGAAGCTTCTTGCGGGCGAATTCGACTTTGCGCTTGAACTGGGGCCCGTCGCCTAATTTCTTGTCTTCCGCAGCTTTCGACACGAGGATCATGTCTGCGACGAACTGCACCAGGTAATCCTGCTTGGCTTCGGGGGACATCGGCGGAATTTGGCCGGCCTCATCTTCGGCGACGGCGACATCGCTCTGGTGGATTTCAATACCGTTGACCTTCGCCACAACCGGGTCCTTATCCTGGGCGCCCGCCGGCCCTGCCGCCATGACGAGCAGGGCCAGAAGTGCGGCATAAAAGCCGGACTGCCGCGAACGGACCGGAGTGCCGGCTGGAACTGGAATCGTCATAAGGCTTTCCTTGAATTGCAGTGCCCACCAGGCGAGCGTCGGCGGACTATTCGCCCAACGACCATGTCTTTGCAATGGCAGAGTGCCATGCACCGCCTAACGTCCACGTGACCGGCCAGGTCATTAATGCGAGAACTGGCCGCCAATTGACAACATTCCGACCCCCTCATATCTCTCGCGGAGCATTGGCTGTCGCCGGCGCATTCGCGCCGGATTTGCCCGAAAAGTGCCGTATTCCGGAGTGCCGGAGGCAAATCCGGCTGCAACGGCATGATATAAGCGCCCGGCTCACGTGAGGAGTTTCCAAGGATGATCGGCGCAGTCGCCCGCAAGCTGTTCGGTTCCGCCAACGATCGGCGGATCCGCAGCTACGAGCCGCGAGTACGCGAGATCAACGCGCTCGAAAAAGAGCTCGAGGTGCTGTCGGACGATGCGCTGCGGGCGCGGACTGACGAGTTCAAAAAGCAAGTTGCTGAGGGCGCCTCGCTCGACGACATTCTTGTTCCCGCCTTTGCGACCGTCCGCGAAGCTGCAAAGCGCACGCTCGGGCAGCGGCATTTCGACGTCCAGCTGATCGGCGGAATGATTCTCCACGAAGGCAAGATTTCCGAGATGAAGACCGGCGAAGGCAAGACGCTCGTCGCTACGCTTCCGGTCTATCTCAACGCGCTCGCCGGCCGCGGTGTCCATGTCGTCACCGTCAACGACTATCTGGCAAAACGCGACGCGGAGTGGATGGGGCAGATCTACAATTTCCTCGGACTCAGCGTCGGCGTCATCGTGCACGGGCTCGATGATGAGCAGCGCAAGAAAGCCTACGACTGCGACATCACCTACGGTACCAACAACGAACTCGGGTTCGACTATCTCCGCGACAACATGAAGTACCGCCTGGAGGATATGGTCCAGCGCGGGCACATTTACGCGATTGTCGACGAAGTCGACTCGATCCTTGTCGACGAAGCGCGCACGCCGCTGATCATTTCCGGTCCGCTCGACGACCGCTCTGAGTTTTACAACACGATCGACAGCTACATCCCGCAGCTTGACAAGACGGACTATGAAGTCGACGAGAAGCAGCGCACGGTCACGTTAACCGAGGCCGGCATGGAAAAGCTCGAGCAGCGATTGCGTGCTGCCGGTCAGCTCAAGGGTGATTCACTTTACGACGTCGAGAACGTGTCCGTCGTCCACCACGTCAACCAGGCACTACGCGCCCACAAGCTGTTCCAGCGTGACAAGGACTACATCGTTCGCAACGGGGAGGTCGTCATAATCGACGAGTTCACCGGACGTATGATGCCTGGCCGCCGCTATTCGGAAGGGCTGCATCAGGCGCTCGAGGCGAAAGAGCATCAGCCGATCCAGCCGGAAAACCAGACTCTCGCGTCGATCACGTTCCAGAACTACTTCCGCATGTACGAAAAGCTTGCCGGCATGACAGGTACCGCGCTCACGGAAGCCGAAGAGTTCATGGATATCTACAACCTCGAAGTGCTCGAAGTGCCGACCAACATGCCGCTCGTGCGCCTCGACGACGACGACGAGGTCTATCGTACTGCGGCCGAGAAATACCGGGCAATCATCACGCTAATCGAGGACTGCAAGCAGCGCGGACAGCCGGTGCTGGTTGGCACGACCTCGATCGAGAAGTCGGAGCAGCTCGCCGAGATGCTGCGTCAGGCGGGGTGGGAGCAACACGATTTCTCCGACCCCAACGCGTTTGCCGCGCTTTATTCCGGCGACGACGGTGCCACCAAGACCAAGGTGTTTGCGATCCTTAATGCCCGCTACCATGAGCAGGAAGCCTATATCGTCTCGCAGGCGGGCGTGCCGGGCGCCATCACGATTGCGACCAATATGGCCGGCCGTGGCACCGACATTCAGCTCGGCGGCAATGCCGACATGCGCATCCGCCAGGAAATCACTGATATTTCGGACCCGCGTGAGCGTGAGAAAAGCCCGCGCGCCGACGAAATTCGCAAGCAGGTCGCACGGCTGAAGGAAAAGGCGCTCGCCGCTGGCGGTCTTTTCGTGCTGGGAACCGAGCGGCACGAAAGCCGCCGCATCGACAACCAGCTGCGCGGCCGCTCCGGCCGCCAGGGCGACCCCGGCCATTCCAAGTTCTTCTTGTCGCTCGAAGATGACCTCATGCGTATCTTCGGCTCGGACAAGCTTGACGGGATGCTGCAGAAGCTTGGCCTGAAGGAGAACGAGGCGATCGTTCATCCGTGGATCAACAAGGCGCTCGAAAAAGCCCAGCAGAAGGTCGAAGCGCGCAACTTCGACATCCGGAAGAACCTGCTCAAGTTCGACAACGTGATGAATGACCAGCGCAAAGTGATTTTTGAGCAGCGGCTCGAGTTGATGCGCGATGAAACGGTCGACGAGACCATCGCCGACATGCGTCATGCGATGATCGAGGATATGGTCGCCAAATACGTTCCTGAAAATGCCTATCCGGAGCAGTGGAACGTGGCCGGCCTCGACCACGATCTGCGCGAGAT
>DASSYU010000544.1:0-3348 GCA_035703125.1 Pseudolabrys sp.
ATAATGGCCAGCGAGCGCACCGAACCTGCGATTGGTTGGCGCATAGACCGCCCAGACCATTTCTCCGCCGGCCGTCGCGCCGATATCAAGCCCGAATTTCGAAATCGCACCCACGTAAACCTCCCGCGGTCCGCGGTCCGCGGGCGTGAACATGCAGGTCACAACCTTTTTTGAAGCAATGATCAAACCAATGCCTCCCGAAATGTCGCAGGTCAGCGTTCCAACTTTTGTCCGGTCGGCTTGCGCCGACGCCGGAATCGGAAGTGCAACTGCCGCGGCCACTGCCAAAGCGGCAACAGCGCTCAAGGGCTTGTGCATATGCAACTCCTTATTCTCGATGAATGCCGGGCTATAAACGTCATCTCAAACAACAAGTTCCATGCCCGTCGCACGACCGCGACCGTCCTCAGGCCAGGCAACGACCCGGAAAATTGGCCTGCTTCTCTTTGGACAACGCACTAAACGCAGGCTCGCAGCCGACCAGCACCGGCGCGGCTGGTGGCGTTATCTGCCTTTCGCTGGCTCTGGGAACCTGCAATCGGTCCGACTTGCGCGTGCGGTTGACGATTTGGGGCGCCAATCTCTGCCCCTCAATCAACGGCCGCGCAGCGACACCCAAACCGAAACCTGCAGGCGGAGCAATGACGGCCAATAAAAGCACGACAAAAGCGCTCGCCAGAACATACGAAACGAAGTTGCGCATTGCCGCTCTCCTTGCAGGAATGCGCTGTTTGCAAGAGTCAGCGCGCGTCCTGCGAGCGTGAGTAAGAACGGCTCTGCATGAATTAGGTTCCGGCCTTGGTCAGCGAGCGGCAAGAATTTGGCTTGCCGGGATAACGATGTGGCAGTGCAGCCCGTCCGGATCGAAATCCATATTAACTTCGGCGTCCAAAGCACGCGCCAGATTGCGCTCGATCACCATGGTTCCGAAGCCTTTCTTACGCCGGGTTTTCACTTTCGGGCCTAGTTGCTCGCGCCAATCCAACTCCACAGCATTGTCCACCGCGGTCTCGCGCCGGATCCACGTGATCGATACCCGGCCAGTCGGCACCGACAGGGCGCCAAACTTCGCGGCGTTGATGGCTAGCTCATGCAACGCAAGCCCCAGGTTTTGTGCCGCTTCTGGTTTGAGCGCAATTGCCGGCCCTTCGATCGAAACCTGGACTGCGTTTCCATCGAGATAGCTCGACAGCTGTGAGCGGATCAGCTCACCGAGCGACGCGCCGTACCAGCTTTCGCGGACGAGCAAATCGTGGGACGCCGCCAGGGCCTGCAATCGCGAGCCAAATTGCTTGAGAAATGCATCGGTCGAGCCTGCATGGTTCGCCGTCTGACGCGCCATGGCCTGGATGACAGCCAGCAGATTTTTTGACCGGTGCGTCAGTTCTCTTAGCAGCAGACGCAGGTGCGCCTCGCCCTCTTTACGCTCGGTCACGTCGACTGATGCACAGATCAGACCGATGATTTCGTTAGTTTCATTGCGAAGCGGCTCGATGTGTAAATCGTGCCAACGTATTCCGCGTGCGTCCTCAAGCGGGACTTCAGCACGCTTGGCTTCACCCGTAGCCAGCACTTCGCGTTTCACCGCCACTATAGCTGCAGCGCCATCGCCCGCCAAAATTTCGGAATCGGTGCATCCAAGCATAGCCTCGGCGGAACGGCCGAGCATCGAGTTACTGATGGACATATAGCGGAGGTCGCGATCCTGCGTGTAGACGGTCACCTGCGATCCACGCAGAGCCGTTTCATAGCGAGCGAATCTTGCACGCAAGAGGCTCAACTCCCAGGCCTGGGTGGCGACCTGGTCATTCAATCGGCGATTCTCGTTTTCGAGTCTTTCCAACTCGGTTTCTTGCGCCGCGGCCATAATACGCACCATTCCACTCTTTTTTCGTCACCTCCCAGCACAGATCGCAGCCGGGTACGTGCAGCGGACTCGACGGCGCCGAAAGCAGACTAATGAATACGTTCATCGAGCAAACTGTCAATAAATTGGGTTACCCTCTCCTCCTCTCTCATGTCTCGTGAAGTTTTGACGGCTGCGATCAACGAGCCACAAACGAATTTAACGCCGCGGGGAGTGAACTGTTGCACGACGGTTTTCCACGGATGCACAGCGTAGCGGGCGCCGTAAGCCCTTCGCTCGGTTGGAACATTTTCAGCCGCGCCACGTTCTCAGTTCAGCTCTAAACATAAAAATCAACCGATTCAGGTGCAAAATGACCACGCGTGCAAAATCCATGGCTGCGGAAGAAGTGGCTGCAATTGAGGAACTTGTGAGCGACCTTGAGAAGCGGCTTCGTCGCCTGTCGGGTACAGCGAAGCGCGAAGGCTCCGGCGCCTCCGATGACGTCGGTGAGTTCGTCAATGACGCCCTGGATCGCATCATGGGCCGCGTAAAAGAAAGCGCGGCTGGCGTAAGCCAATCGGTCGCAGACGGAGCGAAGCGCTTCAGTGGCGATGCATTCCGAAAATTGATGGATGAGGTCGAAAATCGACCGCTCCTGATGTTGGGAATAGCGGCTGGAATCGGATTTCTGGCCGGTATGGCGAATCGCCGCTAAAACCATGCGGATAGAACACATTGTCGGCTTGGCCTACGACCGCCTAGTTGGCCGGCTGGTACGTCGTGCAGCGCTTACGGTTGCCATCACGCTGTGCGTGATCGTTGCAATCTATCAGTTTACAGTCGCCGGCTCTCTGGTGATTCAAGCCCACTATGGGAGTGTTGAGGCGCATCTTTTCGTCGGGGCCGTGTACGCAGTGGCGATCTGGACAATGCGTAACCGTCCGACGCGCGCGGCCACGCCCGCGACGCTCGCGGGCCAGCGCGAAATGCAGCTGATCATGCTCGTCGAAGCGGTGATGCTTGGCTACACTTTGGCTCGCAAGGCCCACCGGGCGTCCTAGCTCGCACGCCGCTCCCGCCGCCTGGCATTACGCTCGAAAAACAGCGCCTGGCTAAGTACAGCCGATACCGTCGATGGTTGAAACGGCTTGGCGATGAGAAATGCCGGCTCCGGCCGTTCGCCCGTCAGGAAACGCTCGGGGTAGGCAGTGATGAATATGACCGGCACCTCGAATGATCGCAGCATCTCGTTCACCGCGTCGAGCCCCGAACTACCATCAGCGAGCTGGATATCAGCCAGGATTATTCCGGGCCGCTTCGCCTTGGCGAGGGCTATAGCCTCCGAGTGCGTCCGCGCAACGCCAAGCACGCGATGGCCCAGGCTCTCGACAAGGCCCTCGAGATCAAGGGCGATGAATGTCTCATCTTCGATGATCAGCACGTCGGTCGCGATCTCGGCAGCAAGCTCACGCCCGGATTCTTCAACGAGTTCGCGCAAC
>DASSYU010000071.1:0-3934 GCA_035703125.1 Pseudolabrys sp.
CGTCGAAACACAAAAGCCAGCTTTCTTCAGCAATTGCAGCGGCGGCACGCTGGATCGGATCGTGTTCGTTAGCCTCGCCATTCTTGATCTCCTGCCGGTAGACATAAACGCGCTCATGCACATCGGCCATGAATTCATGAAAATGCACGCGACGCTTGCGGACGACTGCGCTGGTCTCGAAAAAGAGATCCATCAGCATCGTCTTGCCGCGGCCGACCTCACCGTAAACGTAGAGGCCTTTCAGGCATGTGCCCGCCTGTTCGCGCTTTCCGAACAGCCAGCCGAGCGATGATGATTTGCGCGCCAGCCGATGCTGGTCGATGCGCTGCTCGAGTGCCGCCAGCCGCCGGCCGAGCATTGCCTGGCCAGGATCGGCTTCAATCTTTCCGGCCGCGACAAGCGCCGCATAGCGTGTGCTGAAGGTTTCAGACATGAGACCAGGAGCAGAAGGTGGGTTTGCGACACCTATGGTGAACGAGGACCCTGTAAATCAGGGCGGGATTCAGGTTCGTTATTTTGCGCACAACATCTGCGATAATCCTTTGGTAGGTATGCGTTTTTTGCGGATGAGAGTTTCCGTAGAGACGCTACGTCGAATTCTTGCTGCAATGCACCATATCCTCTTAATAGTTGCGATTCGGGAACCGCCGAGCCGCCGGAAACGCTGCCAAGCAAACGCGACCATTTTTTGAGGAGAGCCGATATGGATGAGCCGTTGCCCGATGGCGGCATAATCCGCAAATTGTGGGTCGGCGAAACCGACGCCTATCGCGACCACTTGCTCCGTCTCGATCGCGAAAGCCGCAACCGGCGCTTTTCGGACGCGGTTTCGGATGAATCCGTCGCGCGGCACGCAGGCTCGGCGGGCCGATTCGGCGTGGTGCTGCATGGCTTTTTTGTCGACGGTGTGCTGCGGGGCACCGCCGAGCTTCGCTTGATTGGCCCCGTGTTCGCGCGCGAGGGTGAAGCCGCTTTCAGCGTCGAGTTGCCCTGGCAAAGTCATGGCGTCGGCACCGTCCTGCTCGAACGCACGCTTTTGAGTGCGCGCAATCGTGGGATCAAACTGCTGCGGATGCACTGTCTCGCCGACAACCGGCGCATGCAGCAACTGGCCAGCAAGTTTGAGGCCGATCTCAAGTTCGATTTCGGCAGCGTGGTTGGGGAAGTCGATCCCCCGCGTTTCACCTTGCTGTCGTTGACGCGCGAGATGATCACCGATGCCCACAGCGTCGCGACCGCCGTCCTCGACGTACAGTCCAGACTGCTTAATCCGGCATGATGTCAGCTGTTGAGCGGATAGCCCGCCTCGACCACATACGGGCCACCTCCGACGGACGCCCGCGACGAGAACAGCACGAAGCGTGAGACCCTGAACGGCGAAGTACGAAAGTAGCCGCGGGCCGAAAGATATTCGGCGACCTGCTGGCTAGACGATTCACGCAGGCGCGCCAACGTAACATGTGGCGTGAATTTGCGGCCTTCCGGCTCGAGCCCGATGCGCTGCATCAGACGTTCGTGCTCTGCCTGCACATCGAGCAAGGCCTGTGCCGGGGCGACACTGGCGACGACCGCACGCGGCTTGCGGCCGCCAAACGAGGTCAATCCCTCCATGTACAGTTCAAAAGCCCCGCGTTTCACGCGTCCGAGCATGGACGCAACCTCCTGTGCGATGTTGTCATCGACGTCGCCGATGAACCGCAAGGTCAGATGATAATTTTCGGGATCGATCCAGCGGGCGCCGGGCAATCCGCCGCGCAAGGTCGCCAACGCCTGCCCAACATCAGGAGGAATCTCAACACCTGTGAAGAGACGCGGCATGATCAGATTTCCAATCACGAGGCACGTGCAGCGCGCGCCCTGACAATCAGTTCTTCAACTCGCGGCAGGATACGCGCTACGATCGTGTCAACGCCGGCTGCATTGGGATGCAGGCCATCTGCCTGATTCAATTTGGAATCTGCGGCCACTCCCTCAAGGAAAAATGGATAAAAGACGACCGGGTGAGTCGAGGCAAGCGCCGGATAGATGGAATCGAAATCGTGCGTGTATTCAGGCCCGAGATTGCGCGGCGCCTGCATCCCCGCCAGCAGAACAACGATACGTCGATCGGCAAGTTTGCGCAGGATCGCATCGAGCGCGGCCTTCGTGACTTTCGGATCAAGGCCGCGCAAGGCATCGTTGGCCCCAAGCTCCAGGATCACGGCATCGGTCCCGTCGGGGACAGACCAGTCCAGCCGGCTTAGTCCTCCCGAAGCGGTATCCCCCGACACGCCGGCATTCGCAATCGTAGCGGCGATGCCCTTCGCGTTGAGTGCCCGCGCGAGCTTTGCCGGGAATGCGTCCTCGGCTGGCAGGCCAAAGCCGGCCGTCAGCGAATCCCCGAGAACGACGACACGAACCGGCTTGTCCGCCGCGCTCGTGGCCGCAACGGGCACAAATGCACAAAACAACGTGAGCAGCAGCCAGTGCGCAAGACGCTGGACCCGGACGGGGTTCCTCCCATATGAGCGGGGCTGCGGAAAATGAGGTCCCATGACAAATAGCTCCCAGGCGGGCCCGGCCATTGCGCTTGCCGGTGTTAATCTCTCGCTCGGGCAGGGGGCGGCCCGTGTACATATCCTCAAAGATATCGACCTGCATATAGGAAGCGGCGAGGCAATTGGCCTCGTTGGACCGTCCGGCTCAGGCAAATCGACCTTGCTGATGGTAATGGCCGGCCTCGAACGTGCCGATTCAGGGAACGTGACGGTCGCTGGCGAGAATCTCGGTGCGCTCGATGAAGACGCCCTTGCCCAATTTCGCGGCCGCCATGTGGGGATCGTTTTCCAGTCGTTTCACCTGATCCCGACAATGACGGCGCTTGAAAATGTCGCCGTGCCTCTGGAATTGGCGGGGATTGCCGACGCTCATGCGCAGGCGCGCGATGAACTCGCCGCCGTCGGATTAAGCGACCGGCTCGACCACTATCCTGCGCAATTGTCGGGCGGCGAGCAGCAACGCGTGGCGGTCGCACGCGCGCTTGCGCCGAATCCCGCGATCGTGGTCGCGGATGAGCCGACCGGAAACCTGGACGAGGATACAGGCAAGCAGATCATCGAGCTTTTGTTTGCCGGCCACGCCAGGCGGAAATCGACGCTGGTGCTGGTCACACACGACCCGGCGCTTGCCACCCGGTGCGCCCGTGTCGTGCGCCTGCGGTCGGGCCGAATCGACGGCGTGGGCGTGTCGTGACCGCAGGCAACCTGTCCCAGCCCAACGGGCGATGGCTGCCGCTGCGCTTCGCGATGCGTGAACTGCGTGCGGGGCTTCGCGGCTTCTACGTTTTTATCGCCTGCATCGCGCTGGGCAGCATGGCAATTGCCGGCGTCGGATCGCTGGCGGCGAGCCTTACCGACGGACTGGCGCGCGAAGGTCAGGTGATACTTGGCGGTGACCTCGCCTTCACGCTGATCCAGCGTGAAGCAACCCAGCAGGAAACGGCATTTCTCGGGGCCCACGGCAAGACGTCGACCATTGCGACCATGCGCGCGATGGCCCGCACGACGGACGGCCAGGCAACATTGGTTGAGCTGAAGGCAGTCGACATAGCCTATCCGCTGTTCGGAGAAGCGACGCTCGACCCCCCCGGACCGGTGTTCGATGCACTTGCCGAACGCGACGGAGTTTTTGGTGGCGCAGCCGACCCCACGCTGATGGCACGACTCGAGATCAAACCCGGGGCAAGGCTCGCCATTGGCAGCGCCACGATCGAAATTCGTGCCGCGCTTGCCAGTGAGCCCGACAAGCTCGCGGGCGGCATTGGCTTTGGGCCGCGCCTGCTGGTGACCCAAGACGCCCTACGCGCGACCGGATTGTTGCAGCCGGGCAGCCTGGTGCGGTGGCACTATCGTGTGCGGCTCCCCGCCAACAATGCATCCGACGACAGCGCAAAGGC
>DASSYU010000074.1:0-2379 GCA_035703125.1 Pseudolabrys sp.
ACTAGCGCGCCAGTCGGTGAGGTTGACGGCCAATGCCGTCGCATCCCGGTCAGCCGAGGACTCAAGATCCACGGTCGCCACGGGAAACCTCACCCAGACCTGGTCGCTGGTGTAATCCTCGTACTCGACTTCCGCCTCGGCCAGCGCGGTCTTTTCCACCACGCTCCACATCACAGGTTTGGAGCCGCGATAAAGCGTGCCGTTGACGGCGAACTTCATCAGCTCGCGCGCGATCTGCGCCTCGGCCGGAAAGCTCATCGTCGTGTAGGGATGGGCCCAGTCGCCTTCGACGCCGAGGCGTATGAACTCCTCGCGCTGCACGTTGAGCCAGTGCTCGGCATAGGCGCGGCACTCCTGCCGAAAGGCCACCATGGCGGCCGGATTGGAAAGGTCCGGCTTCTTCTTGTTCTTCGAGCGGTAGTTCTCTTCCTCGATCTTCCATTCGATCGGCAGGCCATGACAGTCCCAGCCCGGCACATAATTGGAATCAAAGCCGAGCATCTGCTGGCTGCGCGTTACCACGTCTTTCAGGATCTTGTTGAGCGCGTGGCCGATATGGATGTTGCCGTTCGCGTAAGGCGGCCCGTCATGCAGGATGAATTTTTCCCGCCCCTTCGCCTCCGCCCGCAGCTGCCTGTAGAGGTCGCTCTTCTCCCAGCGGGCGAGGATTTCCGGCTCGCGCTGCGGCAACCCGGCGCGCATCGGAAATTCCGTCTGCGGCAGGAACAGCGTCTCGGAATAATCGCGCTCGGGCTTCGACATGGGGCGCTGTTTAGCAGGCTGCTCGACTAAATGTCACCCAGCCGCGGGAAGGCCTTGCCCGCGCGCTTGAGCGCATCGCGGGCCTGGGCGGCGTCCGCGCTCATGTGGCGCTTGAGCGTCTCGATCGATTCGAATTTCTGTTCCTGCCGGATCCATCCGATGAAGGCGACGTCGATATTCTGCCCATAGAGGTCGTCGTCGAAGTCGAAGAGATACACCTCGAGCAACGGCGCGCCGTCGTCGAACATCGGCCGACGGCCGAAACTGGCAACGCCGTCATGACGTACGCCGGCGATATCGACGCGCACCGCATAGATGCCGTGCTTGAGGCCGCAGGAGGGATCGAGCTTGAGATTGGCGGTCGGAAAGCCGAGCTCGCGGCCGCGCTTGTCGCCGTGAATGACCTCGCCCGAGACGAACCAGGGGGCGCCGAGGAGCTCGGTCGCCTCCACCACCCTGCCCGCCGCAAGCGCCGTGCGCACGGCGCCCGATGACACAGGACGGCCTTCATCCTCGAGCGGGGGAATGACGTCGACGGCAAAGCCGAGACGCCGGCCCTGCTCGGCCAGGAATCCCGGCGAGCCGGTGCGGTTCTTGCCGAAATGAAAATCGAAGCCGATAGCGGCGCCGCCAATGCCGAGCGCGCCGGCGAGGATCTTCTCGATGAAATCCTCGGCCGATGTCGACGCAAGCGCGGCGTCGAACCTCATGATGATCGCTCCGTCGAGCCCGCTCGCGGCAAGAAGGCGCAGCTTGTCGTGCTCGCTCGACAACTGGAACAACGGCTCCTTCGGCCGCAGGAACAATCGCGGGTGCGGCGTGAACGTCAGCGCCGCGACTTTCCGCTTGAGCTTGCGCGCGCGCTTGAGCGCCGTGCCGATCACCGCACGATGGCCGCGATGGACGCCATCGAAATTGCCGATCGCAACGACCGCGCCGGCAAGGGGTCCCCCGTCGACGCCATCGGCGGCGCCGCGCACGACATGAAATCCTTTGGACGCCGCGTCAGGCTTGTTCATCAGAAACCGGAAGCTCGGGGCCGATGCAGGGCACATATCTCATAATCGGAACATTGCGTCAGCCCGTACGGTTAGCGCGCCGTTAACAAACCTTCAAATTAACGGGTTATTCAAAGGCGCGCTGCTATTTATCGCCACCTTTTGGGGAGCCCGATGCGCCATGGCAGTCGATCTGACCAAGCCTGTTCTGGTCGTGGACGACTACAACACGATGATCCGCATCATGCATAATCTGCTCAAGCAGCTTGGCTTCGAGCAGGTCGATGATGCGAATGACGGATCGAGCGCACTCGCCAAATTGCGCAAGCGCGACTACGGGCTGGTCATCTCCGACTGGAATATGGAGCCGATGACCGGCTTCGCCCTCTTGCAGGAGATGCGCGCCGATCCCTCGCTCGCCGAAATTCCGTTCATCATGGTGACGGCGGAATCCAAGACTGACAACGTGATCGCGGCAAAGAAGGCCGGCGTGTCGAACTACATCGTCAAGCCGTTCAACGCGCAGACGCTCAAGAACAAGATCGATGCCGTCTTCGGCGAAGCCGAAGCGCGCGCTCCGGCGGCCTGACCGTTACCACCTCAATTCGCGCATGACCGC
>DASSYU010000173.1:0-2029 GCA_035703125.1 Pseudolabrys sp.
ACAGGACCGCGCCGAGCGCCTTTTCAAGGCGCGCGAGCAGCAAAAAGCCGATGCTCCGCAAGCCATGGCGGAGTATCACGCCGCCATTCAGCGCGTGCGCGAGCGCACGGACGAGCTGAGGCGACAACGTCTCGCGCGCGAGGCGCGGAAAGACTCACGAAAACAGGCGCGCTCCGCCTGAGGGCGGACATTTACTCCGTTCGTCCCCGCGAAAGCGAGAATTGTTTACTCCGCTCATGCCCGCGAAAGCGGGAATCCAGGGTGAAATATTCTGCGTCTGCGACCAGCGGCCCTGGACCCCGGCCTTCGCGGGGGTGAGCGGAAATTTTGACGCTGTGTCCGCCTAACAGACATCACGATTCCCCGATCACCTTCTCGATGCGCTGGTCGGGGACGAGCCAGATCGCGGCGACGAGAACGTAGATCGCGATCGAGAGCCACGCGTTCACAAAAGCGAGCCCGATCGCGGTGAGATAGAGCAGCGGCGAGATCTTGCCCTTGAGGTCGCTGCCGAGCGCGCGGGCGAGCACGGAACGCCTGCCGTGCCGGTGCACGATCGCCAGCTGCAGCAGGTAATAGGCGATCGCCGGCATCAGCAGCGCAACGCCGTAAACCGCGGCCGGCACGGCGGCCGGGAAATTATCGCCGAGCCAGGCGGTCGCCGCGGGGATCAACGACAGCCAGAACAGCAGATGATTATTGGCCCACAGAATGAGGCCGTCGACGCGCGCCACCGTGTGCAGCAGGTGATGATGGTTGTTCCAGTAGATCGCAAGGTAAATGAAGCTCAGCACGTAGCTGAGAAAGTGCGGGGCAAGGCCGGCGAGCGTCGCCCAGTCGGCGCCGTGCGGCAGCTTCAGCTCCAGCACCATGATGGTGATGACGATGGCGATGACGCCGTCGCTGAAAGCCGCCAGACGTTCCTTGCCCATTGGATAAGCCCCTGCTTGATGCGTGGGTAGTCTTCCCAACATCAACGTCATTCCGGGACGCGCCCGCCCAAGTCGGCTCTAGCCGACTTGGGGCAATGCTTAGCGCCGACCTCGGGTATACCCGAGGTCGGTGGCGCGGACCCGGAATGACACCGTAATATCCAAGCCTGCCACGGGCGCGGCCGTTGATCCATGTCAACGGCGCCGGGTACCGGCACGGTATTGGTAGATTCGGCGCAGACCGTGCACATTTTCCGCTCATTCCCGCGAAAGCGGGAATCCAGGGCAACATTGATTGAGTCAGAGTGTGATTCCTGGACGCGCTTTCGCGGGGGTGAGCGGTAGGAGAGAATGTCCGCGCTGACTAGCCCGGGGGCCCGCATGCCTTTGCTCAACGACATCCGCAACACGCCACTGCTGTGGCTGCTCGTCCTGGTGCCGGTCGTGCTGGTGGCGCAAGCGCTCGCGCCGCAGGCCCACACGCTGCTGTTCGTTCTGTCGGTGCTGGCCATCGTGCCGCTGGCGGCGCTGCTGAGCCGCGCCACGGAAGCGGTGGCGTCGCGCACCGGCGACACGATCGGCGGCCTGCTCAATGCGACTTTGGGCAACTTGACCGAGTTGCTGATTGCGCTGGCGGCGCTGCGCGCCGGGCAATACGTGCTGGTGAAGGCCTCGATCGCCGGCGCGATCGTCACCAATACGTTGTTCATGCTGGGCGTCGCATTCCTGCTCGGCGGGCTCAAGCACCATGTGCAGGAGTACAACCGCAGCAGCGCGCGGCTGCAGGCCGGCCTGCTTTTTCTTGCGACGATCGCCATCCTGGTTCCCTCGGTGGTCGCCGATCCGGATGGCGGCGCGGCCGGCAAGACATTTACGCATACGCTGAGCGCGAGCCTCGCCGTCGTGCTGATCATCACCTATGGGCTGGGGCTGCTGTTCTCGCTCAAGACCCATCGCGAATTCTTCGGCGCTGCGGAGCATGCGGACGAGCACGCGGAGGAATGGCCGATGAGCCTGGCGCTGGCGACGCTTGCGGGCGTCACGGTGCTGGTCGCGCTCACCAGCGAGATCTTCGTCGAATCGGTGCAGCACGCGGC
>DASSYU010000181.1:0-2150 GCA_035703125.1 Pseudolabrys sp.
GATGTCGACGCCCATGGCGTCGAGGAGCTCGGCGACCTCGAGCTTCTCCTCATGCGTCATGGTCGCGCCGGGGCATTGCTCGCCGTCGCGCAAGGTGGTGTCGAAGATGACGACGCGGTCCTTCTCGGACTTTGTCTGGGCAGTCATTGGCTCAATCCCTTCTCAATTCGAATGCGCCATTTCGGGGCGCTCTTTAGGGTTTATCGCGATCCCCCGAGTGCCCAGGCGCATGTGCCCAGCCGGCCCTCAGGGGCGGATAAGGAGAAGGAGCGTGCCTAGAATGAGGGAGGCCGCGGCGCCGGCGTTACCCGCCGTCCGCTCGATCGCGCAAATTTCGTGGCGCGCCGACATGATCTCTGGCACTTCCCTCATGTCGCCGGTCAATCTGACGGACTCCGGTAAAGTCCGCGTTAACCGGGAGGGAGCTTGTAGCGGAAAGCGGCCGCGCAAATCAAGCACAGATGGCGATAGGTCAGCGACACTGACGGGTCGATTCACCCGGCCGCAACGGCTCGACGTTCGGCGTGTCCGCCGTTCTCAACCGCGGTGCCGTCACGCGCCGCATTCCTGAGAATGACCGTAAGAGCGCGAGGCGCGTCGGGCCGCGTTTCGGCATGGGGTCGCTGCCGACGCCGCGCGTTGAGGGCTTTGGCCAGCTGGCGGCGAAACACAAACATCCCGATCCCCAGTGCAAGCCAGGCCGCGGAAAAACCTGCCAGGACGACGCGTTGCGAGTCGAGGAAAGGCTCCGGCTCGGCCTGCTGCGCCACTTCTGTCGCACCCGGCCGTGCATCGTCTTCCGCCCTGGCCTGGGCTTCGGCTTGCAACCCGCGTGGCGGATCGCCTTGAGCGCTCCCAACACCGGAACTTTCGTCAGGCCACGCCGTGACCTGCACCGGCGCGGAGTTTGGCCAAACAGTCGGCGATGGCAGCACATTGCTCTGATTTTCCAATGGCAAGACGCTTTCAACCGGCTTTGAATCGTTGATGAGCTCAGGAGGCACGGCAGGCTCTGCCGCGGAAGATTCTCCCGTATTTTTTGAAGCGGCGGGTGGCGACCCGGTGCGCGCTTCGGGCTGCCGCAGCGGCGCAGACACGGAATGGCGGCGGCTCGCGCGAGAGCGCTTCCGGTTGTGACGGCGTGTCGTCGTTGTTGGCTGCAGGGCAAGCGGTTCGCTGGCTATCGAGTCGGCGGACTCGCCGGCCGGTTCGCTTGTTGTCGTCGCGGTCTTGCTCTTCAACGAGGCGAGCAGCTGCTCAAAGAAGCCCGGCTCTGCGTGCGCGCTGGTTGATGCGAAAATGATCAGAAGGATCGGCAAATGCCTGAACATGAAGTCTCCTGCTTGACGATCACTGCTGCATGGTTTTTCTTGCGTTTGCGACGCCGGATAGCCGCACAGAACTATGGCGTGTGAGCGGCGAGGCAGTGACAAAATTTCATAAAAAGAACAAAAAACAAATGTCGCGCGTCAAAAAAATCGGGCGTGGATCTGCGGGGCGAAATTGCAGCCCACACCAAAACACCAGCGACGAGGTACTTCGGACGCGCGCACTTAATTCCACCCGAGCTCAAAGCGCACGTAAGCTCATCGCGTGCCGGGTGAAACGAATGCAGGCTAGTGATCGGAAAGTGCAATGCGCTACCGCGCCGCCCTGAGCGGTTGCGTGGCAAAGCGCGAGGCCAGAAACGCCGTGACGTAGCGCGGCATGGCCTGGTCGAAATCGCCGGGCCCATAGACCACGCGGATATCGGCGAGCTCGGGTCTCTTCTCGCGCGCGAGAAACGCCAGAATCCGCGCGTGCAGGGCTTTGGCGGATTCGCGCGCGCGCACCACCTTGATCTGCCCGATCAGCGAGCCATCGACGACCATGGTCCAGCCCGGCTCGAGCGTGAAATCGTCCATCGCCAGGCCGGTCTCCTCGAGAAGCTCGCGGCGCACGCTGTGCTCGAAATCGACCTTGCCGCCGACGATGTCACTCGGATCGGGCGTGCCGCACGGAAAATAGACCTTACCGGCATTGAACGTGTGCGCGCCCGTGACGCCGAGGAGAAATGCGCCATCGGAGCTCTGGATCGCCGCGGCGCTGAAACAATCGCGCACCTCCGCGTGCGGCCGGCCCTGATGCTTCCAGGCGACAAAGCTTGCGTA
>DASSYU010000269.1:0-3193 GCA_035703125.1 Pseudolabrys sp.
ATGGACGAGGCGCAGACCGGCGCTCAGCATTGTCTCGAGACCGATCGCGCCCGGTGCAGCCTCTGCAAAGGGCAGACGCTTTGTCTCCACGTCCTGCGGATTGTGATCCGATACGACCACATCCACGAGACCGTCGGCGACAGCCTGGACCAGCAATTTTCGGTCGTCTTCGGCACGGAGTGGGGGCGACAGTTTCAGGAACGTACGGTAGGGGCCAATGTCGATCTCATTGAGCGTGAGGTGGTTGATTGAGGCTGAAGCGGTGACGTTGAGGCCCAAGTCTTTTGCCCGGCGCAGAACGTCTAGCGTCTCCGCACAAGTGACGGAGGCCGCGTGATAGCGACCGCCCGACAATGCGACAAGACGTGTGTCGCGCTCGAGCATGATCGTTTCGGCAGCTTTTGGAATTCCGAGCAGGCCAAGCCGGGCGGCGAATTCGCCTTCGTTCATGACACCATCGCCGACCAGATTTGGATCCTCGATGTGATGCACGATCAGGGCGTCGAAATCGCCGGCGTAAGTGAGGGCGCGTCGCATGACTTGCGCGTTGGTGACGCTCTTGGCGCCGTCGGTAAACGCTACGGCTCCGGCCGCCTTGAGCAGGCCGATCTCAGTCATTTCCTTGCCTTCGAGGCTTTTGGTGATCGCAGCCATGGGATGAACGTGGACGATGCCCGTATCGCGCGCGCGCCGGAGGACATAGTCGACGGTTGCAGGATTATCGATTGCCGGCGACGTATCCGGTTGGCAGATAATCGTCGTAACACCACCGGCTGCAGCCGCGTGGCTAGCCGAAGCGAGCGTTTCCCGGCTGGCTTCGCCTGGCTCGCCGATGAAGGCGCGCATGTCGACTAACCCGGGCGCGACAAGTTTGCCGCGGCAGTCGATGACGTCGGTGCCTTCCGGCACCCCGGCAGCGCCGATGCCTTTCTTCGCCTCGCGCACCACGCCGTCGGCGATCAGCAGATCGCCGACAATATCAAGATCGCGCGACGGATCGACGATCCGGGCGTTGGCAAGCAGGATCGGACGGCGGTCGGATAACATCATCGTCATGCGCTCGGCAGATTCCGTGAAAGCGCTTCGAGCACCGCCATGCGCACCGCGACGCCCATCTCGACCTGTTCGCGGATCAGCGACTGGGCGCCGTCGGCGACGATGGAGTCGATTTCAACGCCGCGATTCATCGGGCCCGGATGCATGACCATGGCACCCGGCTTCGCATATGCGAGCTTCTTTTCGTCAAGACCGTAGTACTGGAAATATTCGGACATCGACGGCACGTACGAGCCGTTCATGCGCTCTTTTTGAAGCCGCAACATCATTACGATGTCGGCATCGGCGAGACCCTCGCGCATGTCACGGGCCACGTCGACGCCGAAGCGCTCGATGCCTGGCGGCAGGAGCGTCGAAGGCGCGACGACGCGGACACGCGCGCCCATGGCATTGAGCAGGATAATGTTGGATCGTGCCACGCGCGAATGAAGGATGTCGCCGCAGATGGCGACCAGCAGTCCTTCGATGCGTCCCTTGTTGCGGCGGATTGTCAGCGCATCGAGCAAGGCCTGAGTAGGGTGCTCGTGCGATCCATCTCCGGCATTGATAACGGAGCAATCGACTTTTCGTGCCAGCAACTCGACCGCCCCGGAGGCGTGATGGCGCACCACGATAATGTCCGGGTGCATGGCGTTGAGCGTGATTGCGGTATCGATCAGGGTTTCGCCCTTGCGCATGGAGGACGAGCTGGTCGACATGTTCATCACGTCGGCGCCCAGGCGCTTACCTGCGAGTTCGAAAGAGGCCTGGGTCCGGGTCGAGACCTCAAAAAACAGATTTATCTGGGTACGACCACGTAGCGAGGTGCGCTTCTTTTCGACCTGACGATTGAGTTCGACGAATTCCTCGGCAAGGTCGAGGAGACCAGAAATGTCGTTTTGGGAAAGCCCCTCGATCCCCAACAAGTGCCGTCTGCTGAGGACGAATGAAGGTTTCGGCGCAATGGTCATTAAAGCAAGACCTATAGGCGCAACCCGCTGCCCCGGCAAGGGCGCCACCCGCCGATTCACAAGTCCTCGCGGCGATCGTTAATAGGCCGCTTGCCGACCGCGAACCCCTCCGATTTACGGCATCTCCTCGGTCTGCCCCTTTTTGGCCACGCAACTTGGAATCCGCCAAATAACGGCGTGACGATTTCGTTACCGGCAAAAATGAGCCTTACTGGAACCAGCCCGGTGTTCCCGTGTTTTCCTCCGATACGTCAAAGCCGACACGGAAGGACATCAAAATGAACACGATTATCAAATGCACCGCCGCGGTTGCGCTGACAGGCGCGCTGGCGCTTGCGGCGGCGACACCGGGCGAAGCGCGGAATGGACGCAACGCGGCCGCGATCGGTTTCGGCGTGGGTGCAATCGCAGGCGCAGCGATCGCCAGCTCCGCCTATAACGGCGGCTATTACGCATATGACGGCTACTACGGTTACTATGACGAGCCCGCCTATGCCTATTCGCCCGGCTATGCGTACGACTCTTACGGCTACGACAGCTACGCTTACGCGCCGGCACCTAGGTATCGGTATTATCCAAGATGGCAGGACGAGCACAGCACCAACAACTTCTCAATCAGCTCTCAGCGCTAGTTCTCGTCTTTGAGACAAAGAAGCCGCCTTACGGGCGGCTTCATTTTAGATGTGAGCCAACCGGTCGAGCGCGCCCTGCAGGATAAACACCGCAGCGTGCTGATCGATCACCGCGGCGCGCTTTTTGCGACTGACGTCCGCCTCGATCAGTTGCCGCTCGACGGCGGCGGTAGACAGGCGCTCATCCCAAAACGCGATAGGCAGGTCGGTGAGCTTGCCAAGGTTGCGCGCGAAAGCTCGCGTCGACTGCGCGCGGGGGCCTTCGCTTCCATCCATATTGATGGGGAGACCCAACACGAATCCAACTGCTGAGCGCTCGGCGGCTAGCGCCAGCAGCCGTTGTGCGTCGGCAGAGAAGTTTTTCCGCGCGATGGTCTCAATACCGGTTGCAAGCCTGCGATCGGGATCGCTCCCGGCAACGCCGATCGTCTTCGTTCCGAGGTCAATGCCTATCAGAACGCCCCGCGGCGGAAAATGTGAAGCAGCCTCGGTAAGCGGCAAGATGACGGACATCTCTAAGCGCTAGCACGAGGCTCTCAGGCCGCCAACGGCGCT
>DASSYU010000331.1:0-3398 GCA_035703125.1 Pseudolabrys sp.
GCGCGCCCCCGTCGTGAGAATTTCCTGACTTAGTTTGTGCGCCAGGCTTTCATGACCTGCTTCGGCTTCGGCGAGCTCTACCAGAAGCTGACGCACCGAGGCGTCGCGCGCGTTTTCCGCTGCCCTGCGGTAGTAGCGCTCTGCCTCGAATTCCATGTTCTCGGCAAACTTGCGCACCTCTTCGAGGCCGAGCGGCCGCGTGAGCCAAAGCGGTTGTTTCGGATGAAGGAAGCCTTTGACGTCCTGGCGGCGGATCAGCGGCAGGTAGTCTCCAAACTTCTTGCGATACAGATCGAACAGCATCGTGCGGTGATGCACTTCCTCTTCAGCCATCTCGTCGAATACTTTTGCCGAGGCCGGGAACTGCTCGCGCAGACCTTCCGCAAAACCGCGATAGATGCGGCTATCCTCCTCCTCGTTGGTGATGGCGAGGGCAAGAACTTCCTGCTCGCTGAGATCGGAAAACCGTTTCACGCTCTACCTCGTTGTCGCTCGCGGAACGTTTTATGGCATATGATGGAATCATTCTAAATAAAGAAACGACAGTTTCCACCGGCCGGCCAACGCCGGAAACACTTCAGGACAACGGAGAATAATGGAGCCATTGCATCGCCTGCGGCGCGCGCTTGAGCCGGTCATAGGCCGGGTCATGCACGTCTATTGGCGCTTCTCGCGCGCCGCGACGCTGGGCGCCCGCGCCATGGTGATCGACGGTACCGGACGGATCTTCCTCATCAGGCACTCATATGTCGACGGATGGCATCTTCCCGGCGGCGGTGTAGAGACCGGTGAAACGTTTCTCGATGCGCTTGCAAGAGAGCTCGGCGAGGAAGGAAACATCCGACTCAGTGCAAGCCCGCAGCTCTTCGGCATCTACTTCAACAAGCGGGCCTCGCGGCGCGATCATGTCGCTCTGTTCATCGTCCGCGATTTTCTCCAGGATGGAGACCCGCGCCCCAATCGTGAAATCGTGGCACATGGCTTCTTCCACCCCGACGCGCTGCCGGAAGATACCGGCCGGGGCACGCGCGCTCGTGTGGCCGAAGTGTTCGGCAACGCACCGGTCGGCGAGTTCTGGTGAGCGCTACGCGACGAAGCGTGCGCGATCGTGAGGTGCGGCGAAGTCGAGCTGCGGGCCGACCGGAACAATGCCAGTCGGGTTCACGTGCCGCTGGCTTCCATAGTAGTGGCGCTTGATCTGTTCGATGCTTACGGTCTCTGCGACGCCCGGCATCTGATAAAGATCGCGCAGGTAGTTCGACAGGTTTGGATATTCGTAGATGTGCCGCCAGTTACACTTGAAGTGCGAGTAGTAGACCGCGTCGAAACGGATCAATGTGCAGAACAGCCGCCAGTCGGCTTCGGTTACTGTGTTGCCGACGAGATAGCGGTGCTGTGATAGAACCTGCTCGAGCTCCTCGAGCGTGTCGAAAACGTTGCGGAAGGCCTCTTCATAGGCGGCCTGCGAGGTCGCGAATCCCGCGCGATAGACGCCGTTGTTGATATTCGGGAAGATCAGGTCATTGAATTTGTCGATCTGCGCGCGCAGCGGCTCGGGATAAAAGTCGGTCCGCACGTTTGTGAACGCATCGAACGCCGAGTTGAGCATGCGGATAATCTCGGGCGATTCATTGTTGACGATGGTTTTTCTTTTTTTGTCCCAGAGCACCGGCACGCTCACGCGGCCGGTATAGCGTGGGTCGGCGAGCAGGTAGACCTCCGACAGTTTCGATTTGCTGTTGATGCTGTCACCGCTCGAGCCTTCACTTACGTTGAAGGTCCACCCGTCCTTCAGCATGTCGGGCGAGACAATCGACATCGATACGACGTTCTCCAGCGCCTTCAGCTTGCGGAAAATAATCGTGCGGTGCGCCCACGGGCAGGCAAGCGAAACATAGAGGTGATAGCGTCGGGCCTCGGCGACAAAATCCCCTTTGCCGGAGGGACCCGGACTTCCATCTGGCGTCACCCAATTGCGGAATTTCGTGGTTGGCCTGATGAAATGACCGTCCTTGGTGCGCGAAACATCTTCCTGCCAGACGCCATCGACCAGAAGTCCCATGCCGATCTCCTTAACCCTCGCTGCTCTTCATTTAGGCTGTTGCGACGCGTTGCGCCACGGGCAATGGACCAGAATCGGGCCAAATGCTAAGCGGCAGCGCCTGACACGGATATATAACGTCCATGAGCGAACTCGCGCTCACAGTTCTGCCGGAGACCGCCGCCGACGCACCCGCGATCGAGCGTCTGCACGAGCGCACCTTCGGGCCGGGGCGTTTCGCGCGCACGGCTTTCCGCATTCGTGAGGGAAGGGCCCATACCCTCGACCTATCGTTTACGGCGCGCATCGGCACGTTGATGGTGGGCTCGGTTCGCCTGACGCCGATCTGCATCGGCGAAACGCCGGCGTTGTTGCTTGGGCCGCTGACCGTCGAGCCGCCATTCCGCTCGCATGGCGTCGGCACGGCATTGGTCAAGCGTGCGCTCCAGGAGGCGAAAAACGGCGGTCACAAGCTGGTCGTGCTGGTCGGAGACGAGCCGATCTACGCCAAATCGGGATTCAAGCGGATTCCGAAAGGACAAGTAAAGATGCCAGGCCCCGTCGATCCTGCGCGTCTTCTGGTGGCAGAACTCGCGGCCGGCGCTTTCGACGGCGTAGCCGGCTTGATCCGGCCGGATTGGGAGACGGCCTAGCGCCCTTCTCTCGCCCAGGTCACCGCCAGAGAGCCGACTAGCAAGAGCAAGCCGAGCAGACCGGCGAAAATCGGAAGCACGCCGATCCCGCGCACGACGCTGACGTCGCGCATTCTGAGGCCGATCCAGTCATCACCTTTGAACGTCATGCTGGTGCGCACTGCCACCACGCGGGGCACATTGAGACTGTTGCTCTCCACCAGCCGGCGTGCATCCCCACCGGTAGCGCTGCTCAGTGCCTGCAGCACGTCGGTTGTCGAGGTTACTTCGGCAAATTCACGCGGGTTGGCGGGCCCGACATTGGCAAGCGCGGTGAGCTTGCCGTCGGTCGCGCGCCAGAGGCCAAGCTCGTTGGCGGTCGTTGCCGCCCGCCAAAGCCCGGGCTCGACCGCCTGAAGATCGATCGTCCGCGTTGCGCCGGTCGGGGACGTCAGCGTGATCTGATTGACGGTGTCGGCCATGGTCTGGCGCTGAACGGTGATGTCGCGGCCGCGCACGATGAGCCGCAGCGCTTCTTCCTCGAGATCGGGTTGCTTCATGAGCCAGTGCGACAGGCGTCGCAGCAGATCGAGATGCGGCCCGCCGCCCTCGTAGCCGCGCGCCCACAGCCAGATGTGATCGGAAAGCAGCAGCGCCACACGGCCCTGGCCTTCGCGTCCCAGGACCAAGAGCGGCTTGCCGTCGGGTCCCTGCATGATGTTAGT
>DASSYU010000377.1:0-5775 GCA_035703125.1 Pseudolabrys sp.
CCTTGCGTTAGCTATCGGTCAAAGGTTGCGCGATCAGGCGGGATTAAGGTGCCAAGCTTCGTTGTTTTTGCACACACAATGGGGCAAAATCCCCACTTTCACGCCATTTGCGCGCGAACAACAAAAATCCAGGGAGGAGCAAAGATGCAAAATTTAAAGTTATCGCTGGCGGTGCTGGCCGCTGCGATCATGTTGCCGGCCGCCGCACAGGCGCAAACCAAGATCACCATCGGCATACCCACATCGCCGCCCAACATCGTTCACATGCCGGCCATCGTCGCCAAGGAGCTCGGCCTGTACAAGAAAGCCGGCCTCGACGTCGATATCGTGTCGCTCGGAGACGGGACAAAAGTCTATCGTGCGCTTCTCGCTGGCAATATCGAATTCGGGCTCACGCCAGGCGCACCGACGATTATCGGCCGCTCGAACGGCGCGGCGGTGAAAGCGCTGACCTCCAATCTGCCGAAATTCGAAGCATCGATGGTCGTGCGCGCCGACATCAAGACGCTGGCTGATCTCAAAGGCAAGCGTATTGGCATCCAGGAGCCGGGCGGCTTTGCCGACATTCTCAGCCGTAGCGTCCTGCGTGCCGCAAAGATCGATCCGAAAGAGGTCAACTTCGTCGCGATCGCGAGCGAAGACGTGCCGGCGCTCGTCGCCAACCAGGTCGATACCGCCATCCTGCATGTCGAGCAGGAAATATTCGCAAAGAGCAAAGTGCCAGACCTGCACGCCATCGCGCGCATGTGGGAGCTGCAGCCGAAGACGCTCTATACGTTCCTTTCAGCGACCGAAAAGACGATCAAGGATCGTCCGGACGTGGTTCAGAAGGTTGTCACGGCCAATATCGAAGCCACCCGGATCATGTATACGGATCGGGCCAAAATTATCCCTATCCTCGTCAAGCAGATAGGCTATCCGGAAAAAATTCTGGCCGAGAGTTTCGACTTCCTGGTCAAGCAATGCATCTGGGATGCCAATAGCGGTCTGGGCCCCGAGCGGGTAAACTTCACCGCCGAACTGATGACCAAGGTCGGCAACATCAAAGAGGGCAAGACGCCGAAATACGAGGACGTGGTCGACACAACGTTCGCCAAAAAAGCAATTGATCAGCTTGGCGAGTGGAAAGGGCCGGTTTGCCCGACTGCGGCGTTCTGAAGTAGACGCTTCACCGAAATGGCAGGCGCCGCGCGAAAGGCGGCGCCTGCCACACGAACCGCGCCGTACGGCGCGACGAAAGGATGACGATGACTGTTGCCCAGCAGGTCGATACCGGCGCAATCGCCGGCAGCGCGCAGGCGCCAGCCCTGGTCAAGACACCCTGGCGGGAGCGCGCCTCGCTCTACCGTTACGGCTTTGTCTTCGCCATCCTGATCGTCTGGGAAATGATCGCCCCCTTTATCAGCCCAATCTTTTTCACCTCACCGAGTAAGATTGCGGTCGCCTTCTATGAAACGACCGTTTCCGGCGAATTGCCGTACTTTCTGGTGCAAAGCCTGGAGGTCATGGTCTATGGCCTGGTCACCGCCGTCGTTGTCGGCATCCCGCTTGGCGTTGCGATGGCACGAATCCGCCGGCTCGACTGGGCGCTCGACCTGCCAATCAATGCTCTTTACGCGATGCCACTGGTTGCGGTTGTCCCACTGCTCGTCCTGTGGTTCGGGATTTATCTGAAGGCGAAGATCATCGTCGTCTTCCTGTTCGCGGTATTCCCGATCCTGATCAACACGTATCAAGGCGTGCGCGAATGCGACAAGGGAATGATCGAAGTCGCGCAGTCTTTCCGTTCAAGCGAATGGAGAATGTGGCAGGACGTGCTGCTGCCATTCGCCGTGCCCTACATCATCGCGGGCCTGCGCCTTGCAATCGGCCGCGGTCTGATCGGCATGATTATCGCGGAATTTTACACGACGATTTCCGGCTTGGGATTCATGATTACAAAATACGCAAACGTCTTCGAGATGGATAAGACCTTTGTGCCGGTAATCGTATTGATGGTCCTGGGCGTATCGCTGACCACATTGCTAAAATGGTTCGGCCGCCGCATCGCGCCCTGGAGCGCCGCCAACCGCTAGTGCCTCTCATCGTTCGTAGTATTGCTGTCGTGATGTCCGTACAGGACAATGTACGAAGATAGCTTTGTACGCCTTGGGGCGGAGGTATCCGATGATTGCCGGGCTGTCGATTGAGACCTTCACCATTCTTCACACCGCTATCAGCCTGGTCGCAATCGCCAGCGGCCTCATTGTGCTGGCCGGGATGCTTCGCGCCCACAGGCTGCCAGGCTGGACAGCATTGTTCCTTGTCACCACTGTTCTTACGAGTGTGACCGGGTTCATGTTTCCGATAAACGGCCTGACGCCGGCCATCGTCTTTGGCGTGATATCAATCGTGATATTGGCGATCGCGCTCATGGCGCTCTATGTGAAGCACCTGAGCGAGGCGTGGCGATGGATCTACGTCACGGCTGCGCTGGCAGCGCTTTATCTCAACGTTTTTGTTCTGATCGTGCAGTCGTTCCAGAAGGTGCCGGCGTTGCAAAAGCTGGCACCGACGCAGTCCGAGCCGCCCTTCCTGATCGCTCAGGGCGTGGTTCTGATCGCGTTTCTTATTCTCGGTACGCTGGCTGCGAGGAGATTCCGGCCAGGTCCGTAGGCGCGCAAACTGCAGGCCGGGACGCCCGCTAGACATCCGCCCAAATGAAAGAAGCCGCCGTTGCCGGCGGCTTCAATCAATTCAGCTAAGCGCTGAAATTAGTTGAGCTGATCCGAGATATACTGGAACTTCGCATTGAGGCTCGAACCGATCGCGTTCACCGTGGCGATAATCACGACCGAAATGCCGGCGGCGATCAGACCGTATTCGATCGCGGTGGCGCCGGACTCGTCCTTCAGAAACGCAACAACTTTAGACATCACGCATCCTCCATGTAGCTGGAACTCGAGTACGCAGTCATCATCTGGGTGGATGACGGCAGGACCTTACCGGCGGCCCGTTAAGAAGAAGCTTCGTTGATGACGGGAAATTTGTTTAAAATTGTTATCGAAATTCCGTTGCGGTTCGCGCGTGCCAATCGCGGGGTGCGCCGGCTTTGATGCGAATTTCCAATGGAAATTGAGATGCCGCCTACTCTAAGGGCGACCGATACGCCCAGTAATGCCCCGTGCTGAAGCCACGCTCGTTAACGGGCCGTTAGCCACAAGGCCTAAATCGCGCATGCAGGTGGAACCGAGAGCGCCAGCGGGTGTGTGCGGACGACAAGAGAATGTGCGAGAAAAGAAGCCGCCGTTGCCGGCGGCCTCTTCTCACCTGAAATCTGACCGCCGTCAATTCTCCTCCGGATGATCGATGTAGACCAATCCGGCTTTCGCAAGCGGCTCGCGCATCTTGTACATGTCGAGGCTGAGTGTGCCGGCCTCGAGCTGCTTGCGTTTTCCGTCTTCGTCGTCCTTGCGCTTCTGCGCCTTCTGCGCGGTCTCGACAGCAACTTTCTTCGGAATCACGACGACGCCATCGTCGTCCGCAACAACGACATCACCGGGCTCAACGTTGACGCCGGCGCAAACCACCGGGACGTTGACCGCACCAAGCGTGGCTTTCGCTGTGCCTTTGGCCGAAATCGCCTTCGACCAGACCGGAAAGCGCATTTCCGAGATCGGCCGGACGTCGCGGCAGCCGGCATCAATGACAAGTCCGGCGACGCCACGCGCACGCAATGCGGTCGCGAGCAATTCACCGAACATTCCGTCGGAATTGTCCGCCGTGCAGCCGACAACCAGGACGTCGCCTTTCTGGCACTGCTCGACCGCGACGTGGATCATCCAGTTGTCACCTGGCTGTGCCAGCACGGTGACCGCAGGGCCCGCAATCTGAGCCCCGGCCCAGATCGGCCGCATATAGGGCTTCATCAGCCCCGACCGTCCGAGAGCTTCGTGCGCCGTCGAGACACCGACCGCGCCAAGCGTCCCAATAGCATTGCTGTCGGCGCGTTTGATGTTGCGGACGACGACGGGCTTCATTTCAAAATCTCCTCAACGGTCGGGAACAGTCGCTGATACGCCTCGCCATAGGTCATCGGAACGCCGGTGTTGCGGCTGCCCTGGATGCCCCGATTGAGGGCGACCCGCTCATAATAACCCCACAAATGCTTTTGCGCGGCGAGGATCTGGAATGCCTTGTATTTCTGGTCCCAGACTTCGTCGATCTTCAGAATGAGATTGGGCTTGTAGTTGCACATTTCCGGCTGGTGCGGCTCGAATAGGAACACCGGTGGGGCCGCATATTTGTACTTCGCGTCGGGCTTGTGGCCCATCGCCTGGGCGACAACGCGCGTTTCCTGCGCGAAGTGAGCCGCGTTGGGGTGGTCGAAATTGTAAGGATCCTCGAGCGCGTGCGTCAGCACGAAGGACGGGTTGAGCTCGCGATAGATGTCGACCATGCGATCGAAATGGCTTTCGTTGAGCTTGAGCGGATAGTCGCCGCAGTCGAAGAATTCGATCTCGGCGCCGAGCAGTTTTGCCGCGCGCTCGGCCTCGTCTTTGCGGCCGGCTTTTACTTTTTCCAATGTGGCGTCCGGTTCTTTCCAGGCAAACTGGCTTTCCCCACGTTCGCCGTATGACATGCAGACGATTTTGACCCGATATCCGCGCTTGGCATGCAAGGCGATCGCTCCGCCCGCGCGCCAAACGAAGTCGCCGGGATGGGCCGTCACGACGAGCCCGGTCCTCTGATCCGCCATGCCACCACTCCTTTTACGTATCGGCTTGTTAAACTAGGTTGAGTGGCGGGCGGTCAAGCCGTCGGTAGCGGTTCAGGCGGAGGCATCTCACAATGGCAAACGGCGGCACAACATTGCGCGTCGCGCTCGGCGACTATCCGCATACGCTGCCGCTCAAGCGTGGCGAGATCAGATCGCCCTGGCTGAAACTCGAATTTGTCGAGGTCAAGCCCCTGTACCAAGCCTTCAAACCGATGGTCCGTGAGCACGCCTTCGATGCCAGTGAGATGGCGCTCGTGACGTATTTCCAGGCGAAAGATCACAACAAGGGGCTCGCGTTGCTGCCGGCTGCGATGCTCGCGCGTTTCCAGCATGGCACCATGTTGTTCAATGCAGAGCGGGGAAAGCTTGCGTCGGCCGATCTACCCGGCAAGCGCATTGGCGTGCGTTCGTACAGTCAGACCACGGGCGTTTGGATTCGCGGCATCCTCGAAAACGACTACGGCGTTGATCTCAGCGGCGTGCAGTGGGTGACGTTCGAGGACGGGCATGTCGCCGAAGCCACCGACCCGGCCGGCGTCATCCGCGCCCGCAAAGAGCAGGACATCACCGAAATGCTGATTGCCGGTGATCTGGACGCGGCGGTTTATGGTGCCGCACTGCCCAAGGATCCACGGCTGCAAAGCGTCATTCCGGATCCGGAGGCTGCCGCGCGCAGCTGGTACGGCAAGCACGGCCTTGTTCCCGTCAACCACATGGTCGTGGTAACCGACGAGCTTGTCCGGTCAAATCCGAAAGTCGTTGCCGAGCTCTACCGATTGTTGGAACAGGCGCGGAAAGCCGCACCGCCGCCCGGAAATATCGACACTGCACCATTCGGGAAGGAAGCCAACCGCCGCTGTCTGGACCTCCTCATGTCATATTGCGAGCAGCAGAGATTGATTTCGCGGCGGCCGAATTTCGACGAACTTTGGTGACAACTGACAGTCGGTAAAGAGGAGTGAACGATGAAAAAAACCTACACCGGCGGCTGCCAGTGCGGAAAAGTTCGCTACGAG
>DASSYU010000503.1:0-3360 GCA_035703125.1 Pseudolabrys sp.
CGCGCACCACGAGATCGATCGAAACGCCGGCAGCCGACGCGTCGTAGAGGGCATCGATGATGCCAGGATCAACGAGCGCGTTCATCTTCATCCAGATTGACGCCGGCCGCCCTGCCTTGGCATGAGCGGTCTCTTGCGCAATATGGTCCAGAATCCGCTTGCGCAAATTGATCGGCGAAATTGCCATCCGCTCAAGTTCGGCTGGCTCCGCATACCCGGTGATGTAGTTAAAGATGCGGGCGACATCGCGGCCTATCACCGCCTCTGCGGTAAAAAAAGACAAGTCGGTATAGACCCGCGCGGTCACCGGATGGTAGTTACCGGTTCCGACATGCACATAAGTGGCAAGCTCGCCGGCCTCGCGGCGGACAACCAGCGACAACTTGGCGTGTGTCTTCAGTTCGATGAAGCCGTAGACGACCTGCGCGCCGGCGCGCTCGAGGTCCCTCGCCCAGCGGATATTGGCCTCTTCGTCAAACCGCGCCTTCAATTCAACCAGCGCGGTCACCGATTTTCCCGCCTCCGCGGCCTCGACCAGTTGCTTTACGATCGGGGATTCCGCCGACGTGCGATAAAGAGTCTGCTTGATGGCGACGACGTTTGGGTCTCGCGCGGCCTGCTGCAGAAACTGCACGACCACGTCGAATGACTCGTATGGGTGATGGACGATCAGGTCCTTCTGCCGGATCGCCGCGAAGCAATCGCCGCCGTGGTCGCGGATACGCTCAGGGTAGCGCGGATTATAAGGAACGAATTCAAGGTCCGGCCGGTCGAGCTTGGTCAGCTGACTAAGGTCGTTCAGTGCCAGCACTCCATCGACCTTGAAGACTTCGTCGTCGGCAACGGCCAGTGCGCGCTGCACAAAGTTGCATAGTTCCCCCGGCATTGATCCTTCGAGTTCGAGACGGATCACCGAACCGCGCCGCCGGCGCTTGAGCGCGGTCTCGAACAGCCGCACCAGGTCCTCGGCTTCTTCCTCGATTTCAACTTCAGAATCCCGGATCGCGCGGAAAGTTCCATGTCCTTTGACGGTATATCCGGGGAACAACCGGCCGATGAACAGCGCGCTCGTCTCTTCCAGAGTGATGAGCCGGATCCCTTGATCGCTTCCGCCTGGAAGCCTGATGAACCGCTCGATCTTTTGCGGCATGCGGATAAGCGCGTTCATCGCTTTGCCGTCTTTGCTGCGCGCAAGGTGCAACGCGATGGAAAAGGCCAGATTTGGAATAAAGGGGAACGGATGCGCGGGGTCGATCGCAAGCGGTGTCAGCAACGGAAAAATATGTGTGAGAAAGTGTTCCTCGAGCCAGCTGCGGTCGGATTTCTTGATGTCGCTGCCGTCCACCAGCACCACTCCGGCATTCGCAAGCTCCGTTCGCAGCTCGATCCAGCGTTGCTGCTGGTCATGCGCGAGTTGCGACACGGCCTCACTGATCCGCGAAAGCTGTTCGGCGGGTGTGAGACCGTCGGGACTCTGGGTAAGAATGCCCTCGCGCAATTGACCCTTGAGTCCGGCGACGCGCACCATGGAAAATTCATCGAGATTGCTGGCGGAGATCGACAGAAAACGGACGCGCTCCAGCAACGGATGCTGCGCGTTTGCTGCCTCTTCCAACACGCGACGATTGAAGTGCAGCCAGGAAAGCTCGCGGTTGATGAACCGCGCCGGCTGCGACCTTAACGATTGGGTTGCGCTATCCGCGATCGGCGCAGCGACATTTGCATGACCACCCGCCGATGAGATTTCGTCAACAGACGCAATAGCTTGGCCGCGATCAGCCATCTGAACAATCCGAAAGCTAAGCCCTAACCAAAAAACATGGCTGCTGCATGACAGTCAGCGCCCGCATGACGGGTGCGTCAAGTCTTGCACAACAGCCTTAAGGAACGCGAAACAGTTCGGCAGCGAGCGCTCGTGTCACCGGCCGATGCCGGCGCATCGCCTCTTCGTCGAGGCGCCGCACCGCCTGATGGGCTGCGACAAACGACCGCTCGATGCGATTGGCCAGAAAACTGACGAGCGATTCGTCGACAGCAATCTGCCGATCGACCGCAAGTTTGATGATGACCGCTCTCAACAAAGCATCATCCGGCGCGGCCAGCGCGACACTTGGCACCGCCCGCATGCGCGAGGCGAGATCTCGAATGGCCACAGGAAATGACGTGAGCGGTGAACGTGACGTGATGAGCACGTAGGCCGCCTGCTCGCGCGCAAGGTTGAGGAAATGAAAAAGCGCGCGCTCGTCGAGGCCCTCGAACTCAAGATCCTCCAGTACAAGCGCCCCGGTCGCAAAGGCGGCGGGCAGATCCGTGTGGGGCAATAATCTCGCGGACAGCACGCGTGCACCGGTCGCCTCCGCCCAGATCGCCGCGAGATGGCTCTTGCCCGAACCCTGAGGGCCCGCGAAAGCGACGATGCGGTCAGGCCAATCCGGCCAGCGCTCGACCAGATTGAACGCCGCAACATTCGGCGGACCCTGCAGGAAGTCTTCGCGCGCGAAACTCACGGTGTGATCAAGCGCCAACAAAAGCTGGCGTGGGGCAACCGAACTATCCATCCCCGTCACTCTGCCTCTTCCCCGGTATAAAGTGAACTTTGCAGATAGTGGCGTAGCGCAAAGCGAGTGAGCACGCCGATTGTGGCCGCAAGCGGAACGGCGACCAGCAAACCGACGAAGCCGAACAGATAGCCGAAGGCAAGTAGCGCAAAAATCAGCCAGACAGGATGAATTCCAACACTTTCAACTTTGGCGCAAGCACGTTACCTTCGACAAATTGGCCGACAAGGAAAATGCCGAGCACAATAAGGATCAATCCGTAGGCCGGCCAGAACTGCGCGACCGCCACGCCAAGCGCCAGCACAAGACCCGTCATGGATCCGACATACGGGATAAACGTGATGAGACCGGAGATGAGACCGATGAGCAGACCGAAATTGAGCCCTGTGAGAGTGAGCGCAACCGAGTAAAAGGAACCGAGTATAAGGCACACCGCGGTCTGCCCGCGTACGAAGCCGGCGATCGCAGCGTCCACTTCGCGGGCAAGCTCGCGCACCGTGCCGCGATACTGGATCGGAATCCAGCTGTCGACGTTGCGGATCATGCGGTGCCAGTCGTAGATCAAGTAGAAGGCAACCACGGGCGTCACGACGACAAGCGAGAATATAGAGACAAGCGCGCGGCCGCCGGACCATAACGAGCGCAAGAACGTCGTCAGCCAGCCGACACCTTGCGTCACCAAATCTCCGATCGATTTGTCGGCGCCCAAGCCGGCGCCGAGCAGTTTCTGCAGCCAGGGCCTGCTTGGGTCGCCCAGAAGTGCCTGTAATCTTGTGACGTTGCCCGGCACGCTGTCGATAAA
>DASSYU010000523.1:0-3869 GCA_035703125.1 Pseudolabrys sp.
ACTGCTGATGCGGACGAATGCCGAAGAGTTCTCCAATCTCGGCCGTCTCTTCGGCGAACGGCTGCGTGCCGCCAAAGGCCCGGTCAGCGTGCTTATTCCGAGCGGCGGCATGAGCCAGCTTGTCGGCCGCAAGACTTTTGATCTTGCCGGCAATGAGTGCGGTACGTGGGCGCAGCCTGAAACCGATCGGGTGTTCGGTGAGACGCTGAAGCGCTATCTGCCAGCCAACGCAATCAAGGAGTTGCCGTACCACATCAACGATGCCGGCTTCGCGGATGCATGCGCGACCGAAATGATCGGGATGATGCGCTCGCGCGCGAACGCCTGACCTGCTCCGTCTCGTCGCGCGCCGGTCAAATTCCATACTGCGGCCATCGGATGGTTTCCGTTGCCCTATCCGCCTGAGGCGATTTGCACAGGGATGCGTCGAATGTCGGCATTCGCCGCATTTCCGTTGACCGCGATCAGAGCCAGGACCGTGTAGTTGCCGGCGGAGAGTTTTCCGTTCAGATCGATTTGAAACGTCGCTCCATCGCCCAAGGCGACGGCGCCCGCGAGCACGACGTCGCCTTTGTCGTCGATGACGACGTACCGGCACTCCGGTGCGGCCCGCTTAAGAACATCGCGCGGAATGGACTGGATAGGCGCCCGCTCGACGCGGTAGCTCCGGGAAAATTTGACGATCGTCTCGATGTCACCGGACAACCTGATTTCACCTTTTCTCTGTTCGACGCCGGTGATGTAGCCGCGTCGCGGCATCGCGTAAGCATCGTACGAGCCAACGCCGAGGGGATAAGTGAGGTCCCGGAACGCATCGAGCGTGACTGCTTCGGGCGACCAGCGCTTCACCAGATAGGGCCCGTTGGTAACCAGGAAATGCCCGTGCGCTTTGTGGAAGGCAGCAAGCGCCGCCCAGCGCCTGCGAGCTTCTTCAGCGCTCACGAGCGGCTGCAACGCCAGAGGACGAAAGCCCTCGCGCTCGAATGTTTCGACCAGCGCCGCCAGCCGCGCATTCATCTGCTTCGAACGGACAAGGTCGAGCCATTCTACACCACGGCGCGTCGCCTCGGCCTGCGAGAAAGCGGCCCAGCCGCGGCCGACCGCTTCCTCCATCAACGCAATCAGGTGCCAGGGAAGGGTACTCCAGGGCGGTTCCACGGCCGCGTCGCGTTCAGGATCTTCTGGAGATACCTTTGCATAGACCTCGATCGTGAACAGCTCACGAATGAAGTTGACGTCACCGACACGGAACGACCTCGAGACCGCATCGCTGCCGAGCACCCGCAATCCGGCGAGTTGCCGGCGGAGGGTCGCCGTCGCGGAATCGACGCTTGGGTCGTAGTGACGGTCGTTTTGGACGCCCCAGCGGTAGGCGAACATGTAGGCATAGAGGAGGTCTGCGACGCCGGTCTTGGTGCCGTCATGAAAAGCCGAACCGAGCAGGCGATAGGTCAATTTCGACTTTGCGAGCTTGTCCGGACCGACTGCTTGCAGGCGGCCGCTCCCGGGCTCGGGCAGCATTGCGTCGGGCGGGATGGCGACGCCCGAAATTTCGACCGCTGACGGACGTGCCGGCTCCCGCCGCTCGACAATCGGCTCGGCAAGAATCGAAAGACTGATGAAGGTGAAGGCCACCATCAGTGCAGTGAGCGGAACCTGGGATCGCAAGGTCGCATGACGCGGTTCGAATTCCCGTATCGCAACCCGATGCGCCAGATAGACGGCGATCACGTGCCCGACGAGGACCGCAACGATCGCCGTGTACCAGGCGAAGCGCGCCCCGATGATTGCGATGTCGACCCGATATCCCGCCGTTCCGAAAAGGTCCCAACCCCAGCCGAACGGATCGGAAATCAGCGGAATGATGTATTGCCCCTGGACCAGAAGGAACACGAAGTAGTGTGCAAGGTGATAGCCGATTGCGATCGGGACCAGCGTAAAGGCGAAGTGCTGTGCAATCTTTCGCGTCGAGCGACCTAGCCCTGCAGCGGCACTCATCGTTGCGGCAACCAGTGTGTAAGCGGCGAGGAACAGCAACCAGAATGTGACAAGTCCGGCGGTCCTCACGGCGATCAATTCGAATTCGCCGGGGCTGCGGAGGTGTGCGCCGATCGCATTCTCCAAAATTGTCCATTCGGGGGTGTTCAAGAGGCCGTCGTAGAGGACGGTGGAGAGCAGAAGGAGGACGAGGGCCGTCATCGACGACGAGGCGCTTCGGTCGTCGAGAAGGCCGGCTCCGAACGGCCGGACGATCAATTTCGGTCGCCGGCCGGCGCGCACTTCGGTTGGCGCGAACCGCGCGAAAGTGCCGAACAGGACGGAGAACATCTCGCCATGCCGGATCCAGGTGTCGCGACCGAACAGCGCCATGCCGATCCAGGTCAGGACCGAATAGCCGGCTGTTAAGCACGCGATATGTTTCGGCACGGCAGGGGCGGGATAGACGAGTTCGATCCAGGAAAAGGCGAGGAGGAGCACGACCGCGGGCCAGACGCCAAGTGCCGCGGGATAGCGCAGGCGATGCGGAAATTCGCGTCCGCTGCCGACCCGCCGGTACAGCCATGCGGCCGCGTCGAATATCGTTGCCCACGGATTGATCAGCCCCCAGAGATCACCTACGAACGCCGAGACGTAGGCGACGCCGACCCAGACGATGATCCAGACCATGGTCGGCGCGATGTTCCGATACGGGTTCTGGTCGCCGATAAAGCCGGCCGCCACGGTGACGACGAACAGGCCTGCGGCAACCAGCTTGAACAACAGGATGACGCCGGGATGGGCGATGATTTTTCCCGGCGCATAGCCGAGCAGATCGAGCTGCGGACGGCGAGTTGTGCCGCCAGTACGACGAACGAAGAGGGCGACGAGCACAAAGGTGACAACGACGACCGCCGCGGTTCCGTAAAGATACAGATAGAGCGGCAATGGCAGGTCGTAGCGCTGGCCAAAGCCGTGCGCACTCGCCGGCGATGCGAGCGCGCAAACCGCCATTGCCGCTGCTGGCGGGATCGCACCGGACATGTAGCGCCATGCACTCGCGCTAGCGCGGCAGAACCTCGACCTGGACAATGGGCGCCCCATGCGTGTGACTGCCGCCCGACCGCGCCTGATGCTCAGCAACCGGGAATCGTCCGGTCGCGCGCGCCGTGAAAGTCATTTCCGCCACGACACCGGGTTCGACCCTTCGCTCGATGTCGTAACCGTGGAGATGCAGCGCGATTGGCTGGTCCGAACTCCAGCGCAGCTGGACGACGTCGCCTTGCTTGACCCGGATCAGCCGCTTGGCGGGGGGCAACTGACCGCGCTCGATGCGCAATTCGAATGTCAGCTCGTCAGCCTTCGCGCCGGTAACGGCAAGGCCCGGCGTCAGGAGCAGCGAAATCGCAAAAAGGCACCGGAGGAAGCGCGCGGGGA
Source organism: Pseudolabrys sp. (assembly GCA_035703125.1). GTDB lineage: Bacteria > Pseudomonadota > Alphaproteobacteria > Rhizobiales > Xanthobacteraceae > Pseudolabrys. Next base: position 3,415 of record DASSYU010000523.1, read on the forward strand.
TCTCTGTCGCGATACAGACGATCCGCTTCATTGTTTCGTGCCCGGCTTAATGTCCGAGATGCGATTGAGCATCCATGCCGATTCGTTCGGTGAGGGGATCAAGGCCGGGTCACCCACAGCGGACCACATCAATCGCCCGAAATTGTCGGTGAAGCCTGCAATCGGGTTCCAAGCGGCCTTGGGCGCGGCGTCGATCCCGAGCGCGAGCCAACCGTTCCAGGGAAAATCCTTCAGCTTCACGGTGCGGATGAACATCGGCGAGTTGAAGCCCGTCACCGAGTCGTAGGCGATGTTCTCGATGCCGGCGGTGAATACCGTGCTGAGGTATTCCCGCTTCACGGTGTAGCCCGCGACGCGCGCGCGACAGTCACCGGTGAGCGTCGAAACGAGCGAGCGCTCCAGATTGATGCGCTCAACCGAATTCGCGTAGGTGGCCGATGTCAGACGCTGCAGCA
>DASSYU010000200.1:0-2607 GCA_035703125.1 Pseudolabrys sp.
AAAAGAAGGAGAATGGCAAACATTACAGTTGAGGTGCGGCGGCGCGGTGACCGGGTGGGCGTCATGATCGCGGATTATAGAGGCTTTTCGGCCTAAACGTGGCGACCAGCCTATGGGTGCGCCTGGGACGTTAACGCCGTACTGCCGCGACTAAAGCGACAAGGGCGCGGGCCCCGGCAACTGTCAGGTCATTTAGGCTCGCCGATGCCTTGTCGCGTTTTCGCCGCGGGCCGCGGCGCACCGGCGGTACATGAATGAAGGCGGCGAGCCGGAGGCCGGTGCCGGTCGATGCCGTTTCGGCAGCGCGCCAGCACAGGTAGTTGCAGAGGTAGCGTCCCGCGTCACGGGAAAGTGTGGCACGAGGCCGCAGGCCGCGAAGCGCCGCAAGCAACAGGCGAGCTGGTGTCCGTAGCTTCATTGACGTCGGAGCGCCGACAGCGATAGCGCGGCGTCCCAATGACGCACCGCCAACGTCGGGCAAAAGCGCCAGGGCATTTCGCGCGCGGGTCTCCACGCGAAGTCCACGGGCGCGCGGCGCAAGGCCGAACATGAGCAATGCGTCCGGCTTGTGCCTGGCAATCAGCGCCGGCAATTCGCGGTCCACTGCCGCATAACTTGTTGGAAATGTATGGGTGACGATTTTAACGTCCGCCAAAGCAGGACGGCGCGCACGCGTAGCTCGCTGGGTGAGGGGTCCAGTCGGGTTGAACGGCGCACCCGGGAAGGGGCCAAATCCGGTAACGAGGATGGTGAGGGACATCTAGATGCCGAGAAGCTTCGCGATCTCTTCGACGGCCAAAGTGGGGGAAAGCCTGCCGGCGGCCACCTGGTTCTCCATTTGCCGAAGCTTGGCGCGTACCGAAACATCGCTACGCAGCCGCGCGGTCAGGCGCTCCTCGAGCATGGTCCACATCCATTTCACCTGCTGCTGGCGCCGCCGCGTCGCCAGCTCGCCCGACGCAGTCATCTTATCTTTGTGCGCGACCACTTGTGCCCATAATTCGTCAATTCCTTTACTCGTGAGAGCTGAATACGTAATGACCGGCGGCAACCAGGTTTGCGACTGCGGAGCAAGAATATTAAGCGCGGCACGATATTCCGCGGCCGCGACTTTCGCCCGCTCAATGTTGTCGCCGTCGGCCTTGTTGACCGCAATCATATCGGCAAGTTCGACGATTCCTTTCTTCAGACCCTGCAATTCGTCGCCGGCGCCCGGCAGCATCAGGACCAGGAAAAAATCGGTCATATCGGCGACCGCCGTCTCCGACTGGCCGATGCCAACGGTTTCTACCATGACGACGTCATAGCCGGCCGCTTCGCAGACCAGCATGGTCTCGCGCGTCTTTGCCGCGACACCACCGAGCGTGCCGGATGAGGGCGAAGGACGCACAAATGCATTCGGATCGCTCGCGAGCTGCGCCATGCGTGTCTTGTCGCCGAGGATGGAGCCGCCGGTGCGTGTCGAGGACGGATCAACAGCAAGAACTGCAACCTTGTAACCCTTGCCGGTCAGATAGCTGCCGAGCACGTCGATCGTGGTCGATTTTCCGGCGCCCGGCGCGCCGGTGATGCCGAGGCGTACACCTTTGCCGGTGAGCGGCAGCAGTTCCTGCACCAGCTTGTGCGCCGTCTTGCGATGGTCCGCCCGTTTGCTTTCGATAAGCGTGATCGCGCGCGCCAGCATCGCGCGGTCGCCCGAGCGGACGCCGCGAACAAGGTCGACAGGCGGCAGGTTGCGCGAAGCCATCGATTCCTCAAGCCCTGGGAATGATCATGCTAGCGCGAGGATTCTGCAACGCCATCCGCAAGGCGAAGCACAAGGCCGCCTTGACCCCTTCTCCGCTCAGCTGTGGCGCGCGCGAATGTATAGAGCTGATTGCGCGTTTGGATGCGGCAAGACGAGTCGCTGGCGCGCTTGCAGAAACGAGCCCGCGTCACCCGGCCGGCATCGTTTTCATCGATAGCGATCACCTGGTAGACGCCGTCCACGAGCCTGCGCGCGAGTGCATACCCGAACATGCCGGGGCGCTTTGCGGCTGCGCTCTGTACGACAAAAGTGTCGCGTGCCAACGGGTGAACCGAGAACGAGCCGATGTCCGTCATGCCGCCGCCCGTGCGCCGATACGCCCTGCGGTCCCATCTATAGGTTGCCTGCTCTGGCTCGTCGGCAGTCCCTTTGCGCAAAGAGTAGAACTGGAGCCGCACTTGCTCTCCCAACACAGGTTGCGCATCGGAAAGAAGTGGCCCGGACGAATCGACGCAGCCCGACAAGGCCAATGCGCAAAGGATCGCACCGGTGACGCAGATAAAGGGATGCCTCACTCTGCGGCCTCTTCGCTGTGCCCGAGCCGCTTATTGAGCTTTTTCAGTAGCTTTTCCGCAGCCTCGGCGATCACCGTGCCCGGAGGAAAGATTGCTTCCGCGCCGGCCTTTATGAGCGCGTCGTAATCCTGCGGCGGCACGACGCCGCCGACGACGATCATGATGTCGTCACGGCCCTGTTTCTTGAGTTCGGCCTTCAGTTCCGGCACCAGCGTCAAATGAGCGGCCGCGAGCGAAGACACGCCAAGAACATGAACGTCATTCTCGACCGCCTGGCGGGCTGCT
>DASSYU010000212.1:0-5200 GCA_035703125.1 Pseudolabrys sp.
GACAAGAATCACCTCGAGGAGGTGCTCACCAATCTTGCCAGCAATGCAGTCAAGTTTACCGAGCGCGGCTATGTGAACATTGCGGTCGACGCCGTCGCATGGGATGCCGACACCGCGCGGCTGCGTTTCGAGGTCACCGACACTGGCATCGGCATAAGTCCCGACGCCCAGAGCCATATCTTCGATCGCTTCACCCAAGCCGATGAGACGATCATCGACCGGTTTGGCGGTACGGGTCTCGGCCTTGCCATCGCCAAGCAGCTCGTCGAGTTGCAGGGCGGCACAATTGGCGTCGAAAGCGCCCCCGAAAAAGGCAGCACGTTCTGGTTCGAGATTGATTTCAAGACCCAAGCGCAGGACCAGACGCAGCTCCATATTGCACCGACACCAGTCGTGCTGGTCGGGGGAGATGAAAATCTCCGCAAGGCCGTGAGCGGCTGCGTACCGATTGCCAAGACGGTCGCCGACATGGACGAAGCCGCCGCCGCGCTTGCCTCGCTGCGCGCCGATGGGGTGCGCCGGCCGATCGCCATCGTTCACCAGCAGGCCTGTGCGACCGCGGACGAGGCGACGTTCAGGCGCATCGCTGGTGAAAACCTCGGATGCGCGCCCGCGCTGATTCTGGTCACGGATGAGCGGGCCGAAGGGCTGCCGGAGACTGTTACGCGCAGCCGCTTCGTCACCACACTTGTCGAGCCGGCAGATCCGGCAAAACTCGCCGCAGCCTTGCACATTGCGCGCGGCAACATGGCCGGTGAACGGGCCAACGAATCCCGCAGCATGGAAATCGTCCCCGCCGAGCGCTCGCTCTCGATTCTGGTTGCCGAAGACAAGCGCACCAACCAGATCGTGATCGCCAAGATTCTCGACCGCGCCGGCCACCGAGTCACAATCGTCGACAACGGTGAAGCCGCACTCGACATGCTGGAAATGCAGGAATTCGACCTCGTGCTGATGGACGTCAACATGCCGGTCATGAACGGCATCGAGGCGACCAAGCTCTACCGCTTTGCCGCGCTCGGCAGGCCACATGTTCCGGTCGTGGCGCTCACGGCAGACGCGACCGAAGAAGTGGCGCGTCGCTGCGAGGAGGCGGGCATGGATGCCTGCATCACCAAGCCGATCGAGCCCAATCGCCTGCTTGAGATCATCGCAACGCTCGTGCCCGACGAAGGCAAGCCTGCGCAAGAAGCGCCGAGCACCGCTGAGATCGCCAGCTATCCGGCGGCGCGGCCGCGCCTGCGTGCGGCTATTGCTGCAGCCGTCGACACGCAGACGCTCGATGCACTCGAGCAGCTTGGCGGCAAGGAATTTGTCGACGAACTGGCGTCACAATTCATCCAAGACGGCGGCGAGATCCTTGACGTGCTCGCGGAAGCCGCTGTGTCAGGCGACCTCAATGCTTTCCGCGAGCAGTTGCACGCCCTGCGCAGCGCCGCAGCCAACATCGGCGCGCGCGGCATTTACGAAATGTGCCTGGGATGGCGCCACATCGCGCCCGAGGACTTTGCGATCCGCGGCGAAGGTCACCTCAAGAAACTGAATGAGGAATTCGAGCGCGTGCGCATGGCACTGCGCGGGCGGCTCTCGGGTCACACTGAAGCCGCCTGACGGACAGCAGCGAATCTACGAATTGACGCGTTGCACGCGGCGCAGTTGCGCGCCGGCAAGCCGATCCATGTTGCGCAGATCCGTCTCCTGAAGCTTCATCGCGTGCTCGGCCCAGATGTCGGTTACATCGCGCAATTCATCGAGCGACAGCGGATTGATGCGCATGCCGACCTCGCGCACGCGACGGTGCACGGAATGGTGGCGGCGATTCTGCGAGATATAGTCGCGGACAGCCTCTTCCCCGCGCCCATCCTCGGCCAGAATATCGATCAACCCCATTTCGTAAAGCTCCGGCGCGCTGAAGACGCGGCCGCTGAGGATCATCTTGTGGGCGCGCGTCACGTCCAGCTTGCGCGACAGGAAACTGAACGCGCCCATGCCTGGAAACAGATTGAACAGGATTTCCGGCAAGCCGAACTTCGCTCGTTTTTCCGCGACCAGCACGTTGAACGACAAGGCGCCTTCAAATCCGCCGCCCAGTGCATCGCCCTGCACGAGCGCGATTGTGATCACCGGTAGATGGAATCCCATCATCATGTGATAGGCGACATCGACGCAATTGTGCGCGTAGCCGCGCAGCGCATCGATGTCGCGCGCGCGAATGCTCTTGATGAAGAAATTGAGATCGCCGCCGAGATTGTACACACCCGGGATGCGGGAACCGCCGACAAAGTATTTCACCGGCGCGGCCTCGCCAGGGCGCAGGCCGGCGAACAGGCGCTGCAAAAGTCGCCGCATTGAGATCAGTTCGTGCAACAGTGTCGGCGTGAAGCTCGGCGGCCCGTCCGGTCGCATGTAGCACCAGATGGCTTCGTCACTGATGGTCAGATCGAGCTCGTTGAACCTTGTGCCGACGAGTTCGGCGCCGAAGTCGACGCGGGCGCGCGCGCCCGCGTCCTGCACGCGCGCAGTCGCGAAATTGCTGTTGGACCAAAGTTCCAGCTGCGTCGGAGTTTTCGGATCCGTGGCCTGGGCCAAACGCCCCAAAGGCGTAACGTTCCTTGGCACAACCGGACGCAAGCTATTTTCCGTTTTCATTCCAGTCTGTCCCATCCAGACAGCGCTTCCGCCCCCGCCTTTTTAGACATTAATCAATTATTAACCTTCGCGGTATGGTTGTTCCGCAGGATGGTTAATCACGACTGTGATGGCCGTCACAAAATCTGCGATTTATTGTCAGCCATGTCCAAAGTGCCGCAGTGCTTCGCCGGAATCGCATGCGATATCGGTATCGGTATTTGTTCACCGCGGCAGGCCTTCCGAACGCACGCCGGCCGGGGCGACAAGCCGGCCGACGCCGAAAGCCCTTTTTGCGCGCATCCTGCACGCCGATTCATCCGAACGCGCACGGATACCCAATGCACAATATAAAATCGGTCCTGGCAGCAACGTTGCGCGGTCCTGCGCCAGCCATTATCCCTGCTGGCCGATGAGCCTAAACGGGGGTGGAATCGCCACGGGCGGCGGCGTGCGATTCCTGGGGCAGCGCCGATCCTATTGGCGGCTGCTCATCCGGGGCGCAGTGCTGCTGATGTTCACGCTCGGTATCTACCGTTTCTGGCTCGCCACCGATGTGCGGCGTTTTCTCTGGTCGAACACGGAGATTGCCGGCGAGCCGCTCGAATATACCGGCACGCCACTCGAGCTCCTGCTCGGCTTCCTCATCGCGATTGCGATCCTGATTCCGGTCTACGCCGGAATTTTCCTAGCTGCTCTCGACCTCGGCACGATCGGCAAATTGTCGGGCGTGATCGGCTTTGCGGCGCTCGCAGTCCTTGGGCAATATGCAATCTACCGCGCGCGGCGCTACCGTCTGACGCGCACGATCTACCGCGGCCTGCGTTTTCATCAGAAGGGCTCGGCGTGGGCCTTCGCCTTCCGCGCGGTTGCGTGGTGGGCTGTCACCGCCCTCACCTTTGGCCTCGCCTACCCGTTTCAGGTCACAAGCCTCGAGCGCTACAAGATGCGCCACACTTACTATGGTGATCTCGCTGGGCGCTTCGAGGCGTCCGCTTTGCCGCTGCTGCTGCGCGGCTTCCTCATGTGGCTTCTCGTGATCGGCCCCCTCGCATTTTCAGTCGTAGTCTTCGTCAGCACCGTCGACTGGGTTGCGCTTGCCGATGTGCTTGCACAAGGCGGCGACGATATGATGAGCAAGATCGAAGGCAGCAATCCCAACCTTGGAGGTGCTATCGTCTTTGGAATGTTGATGAGCGGCCTCAGTGTGACCATGGCCGCTCTGCTTTATCCTGCATTCCGGGCGGTTGTTCTGCGCTGGTGGTCGTCGGGGCTGCGCTTTGGCGCAATTGAAGTACAGTCACGTCTGCGCATGCGCAATGTATACGGCGCCTATGCCCGCTTCGTCGGCTACGCAATCCTGTTCAGCATGGCGATGGGCATCGTTGTCGCAATCGTGCTTGGCACGATCGGGACTGCGGCCAGTATCGGGAAAATGGGCACGGCCGGCGAAATCGCGGCAACGCTTGCGGCATTGATCGGCTACGTGATCGCCGCGCTCGGCTATTCGACCATCTATCGTGCCACAGTATTATTGTCCCTGTGGCAGCTGGGCATGGAATCGCTGCAATTGTCCGGTCTTTCGGCGATCGAGAACGTCAAGGCTACCGGGCAACCGAGCTCGGCGATCGGGGAAGGCCTCGCCGACGCGCTCAATGTAGGTAGTTATTGATGAACGCTCCTACAGCATCCGGCGCCGGCATCTATTTCGACGGCGTAACCAGCGCGCGGCATGAGGTGCTCGTTGTTCTCAAACCGGCTTCCCTCGAGATCTCCAGCCATGATGGCCGGGCACTTAGCGAGTGGCCATACAACGAGCTGGAGGAACTATCTGCGCCGGATAACCTTCTCCGCCTTGGACGCGTTAACAGCGCGATGCTGGAACGGCTGGAAATCTCCGACAAGGCCTTTGCCGCCGAAATCGACGCACGGGCCGCCCTGGTCGACCGCACCGGTGCGCTGCAGCGCCGCCAGCGCCTGAGCGTGGTCGGCTGGAGTATCGGCGCCACCGCATCTCTGCTTCTGGTCGCCTGGTTCGGTGTGCCGGCCATTGCCGAACGCCTGGCGCCGCTTCTGCCGGCCGCGGTCGAGCGCAAGCTTGGCGATGCCGTCGACATGCAGATCCGCGGCATGCTCGACCCGCGCCACTCGGGTGCGTCCTTTGATTGCGGCAAGACCGCAACGGAGGCGCCGGGGCGCGCAGCTCTCGAAAAGATCGTACGTCGGCTTGAGGCGGCCGCCGCTTTGCCATTCGCCTTGCGCACCGAGGTGGTGCGGCGCAACGAAGCCAACGCCATCGCGTTGCCGGGCGGACAGGTCTATGTTTTCCGTGGACTGATCGACAAAGCCAGCAATGCCGATGAGATCGCCGGGGTGATTGCGCACGAAATCGGTCACATCGCTCATCGGGACGGCACCAAGGCGATGCTGCAGGGCGCCGGCCTGTCTTTTTTGTTCGGCATGCTGCTTGGCGACTTCGTCGGCGGAGGCGCCGTCGTGATAGCGGCGAAAACCATATTGCAATCGAGCTATACTCGAGAGGCCGAAACAGCCGCTGATGCTTACGGCGCCG
>DASSYU010000443.1:0-2524 GCA_035703125.1 Pseudolabrys sp.
GTCGAGCTGCAAAAGGTGGTCGACACGCTGCTGATCATCCCGAACCAGAACCTGTTCCGGGTGGCCAACGAAAAGACCACCTTTGCCGATGCTTTCGCGATGGCAGACCAGGTGCTCTATTCGGGCGTGGCCTGCATCACCGACCTGATGGTCAAGGAAGGCCTCATCAATCTCGATTTTGCCGACGTGCGTGCCGTGATGCGAGAGATGGGCAAGGCCATGATGGGCACCGGCGAAGCTTCCGGCGAGAAGCGCGCGCTGACCGCGGCCGAAGCTGCGATCTCCAATCCGCTCATCGACGATGCTTCGATGAAAGGCGCCAGGGGCCTGCTGATCTCCATCACAGGCGGCAAGGATCTGACCCTTTACGAAGTCGACGAAGCGGCGACCCGCATCCGCGAGGAAGTCGATCAGGACGCCAACATCATCGTCGGCGCGACGTTTGACGAGACGCTCGAAGGCATCATCCGTGTCTCCGTGGTGGCGACCGGCATCGACAACACGGGTCGCGAGCGCCAGTCGCAGCCGGCGGAAAGCGCGCTGAAGGAACTCGCAGGCAAGATTCGCAACGACAGTCGGCGCATCGCCGACCGCATCGAGCGGACCGCGGCGACGGCGCACGCGCCGCCGTCCGTTGAGTCCGCCGCGCATGCCGCGGTTGCGGCCGCCATCCTGCCGCCAACCGCGATCGAAGACGTGTCGATCCGGCCGATGGCGATGAAGCCGTCTCTGTTCGAGCCGGCACACGCGGAAGCGCCGGCGCCCGAGCCACATATGCCGGCGGCGTTCATCCCGCCGGCCCCGGAGCGCATGGCGCGCACGCCGCGCATGCCGCGCATCGATGAGCTGCCGCTGCCCGCGCAAAACGAAATCCGGGCGCAGCGCGGCGAGCTCACCGACGATCATCCGGAGAAGCGTCGCATGTCGCTGATGCAGCGACTGGCCTCGGTCGGTCTCGGCCGCCGCGCCGACAACGAGGCACCGCCTGCGGCGCCAATACCGCGGCCGGCGCGGCCAGTGCCGCAATATGAGCGTCCACCGCAGCGCCCCAGCGCTCGCCATCCCGAAGGCCGCCCGCCCGAGCCGGTCTCGGAATATGCGCGCCGCAACGGGCCGCACGGCCTCGACCCGCATGGCCGCAACGCTCCTGTGCATAATTCCGGCGAGGACGACCAGCTCGATATCCCGGCCTTCCTCCGCCGCCAGGCCAACTGACGCCAAGACCTACCCCAGCGGCCCCGCTCTGGTTTCCAGGGCGGGGCCGCTGGCTCGTTAGGGGCTCAAGCTAACATTTTGATCAGACATATCTTTTCGACGGCCCTGACCGGCAAAAGTGCCAGGAAGACAATGACCGCGGCCCTGGCCGCTTCTATGGAGCGGAAAATTCAACGTTGGCCGTGAGCCGGCCGGCCTGGAATTGCGGCAAAAAAGAGTAACAGACGGTAAGAAAGCGTGAGTTGGAGGCCCCCCACCGATAGCCTAAGTTTTGGCGGCAAAAGGGACTTTTCGAGTCTCTGGGGGATGCCGCTTAAGCTTAACGGCGGCTGCGACGAAGGCAGAAATATGGCCCTGTGAGGGCCTTGGGGATGGGGCCGCAGGCTACGATGAGCCGGCGGAAGTTGGGTAAATGAAGGGCGCTAAGCAGACAACGCTACGCCACCCGGTTGCCGTTTCAGGCATCGGTGTTCATTCCGGCCTTCCGGTCACTCTTACGCTTCACCCGGCCGACGACGATGCCGGCATCATCTTCCAGCGCATTGCAGCGGACGGCTCGATCGAGCGCGAGATCCGCGCCGACGTGCGCGCCGTGACCGCCACGGAATTCGCCACGGTGCTTGGCGATGCCGAAGGCCCGCTTTGCTCGACGGCAGAGCACCTGCTGGCCGCGTTGCGCGGCCTCTACGTCGACAACGTCGTTGTCGAAATTGACGGGCCGGAAGTTCCGATCATGGACGGCAGTGCTGCCGCCTTTGTTGACGCGATTGACCAGGCGGGCCTGACAGCGCGCGCGTTGCCGCGCCGCTACATCGAGGTGATCAAGCCGGTCTCGGTGTCCAAGGACGGCGCCTATGGAGAATTGCGCCCGTATCAGCACGGGTTCCGCGTCGAGGCTGATATCGATTTCGACCACCCGCTGATCGGCCAGCAGGCGATTTCGCTCGACATTGAACCTGACACGTTCCGTCGCGAGATCGCGCGCGCAAGAACATTCGGCTTCATGCGCGACGTCTCAAAGCTGTGGAGCGCGGGCTATGCGCTTGGCGCATCGTTCGAGAATACACTGGTGGTCAGCGAAGACCGCGTGCTCAATCCGGAAGGTCTGCGCTTCGCCGACGAGTTCGTGCGGCACAAGGTGCTGGACGCAATCGGTGACCTAGCGCTCGCCGGTCAGCCGCTCCTTGCGGCGTACAAGACCGTCCGCGGCGGCCACAAGCTCAATCACGCGGTGCTGTCCGCGCTGATGTCCGATCGGAGCGCCTGGCGGGTGGTGGAAGCTGCCGAACCGGTCCGCCGCGTTCGCGGC
>DASSYU010000475.1:0-4238 GCA_035703125.1 Pseudolabrys sp.
GAGGAATTCGGCATCGCGCTCTGCCTTGTGATCGTCGCATTGTTCGCCTTCATCGTCATTCGCATGCTGCTGCGGGCCATGCGCAACGACGACGCGTTCACCCGGTTTTCGGCAGCCGGCCTTACTATTCTTTTCGCCACGCAATCGGCGATAAACATGGCGGTGAACTTGCATCTGATCCCGGCCAAAGGCATGACGTTGCCGTTCATTTCCTATGGCGGCTCCTCGATGATTTCGCTCGGCTACGCGATGGGCATGCTGCTGGCGCTGACGCGGGGGCAGCCGCGCGCGGCGATGATTGCGCCCAATCTTGCGGTGGCCGGGAGTCGGGTCTGATGCCTGCGAGCGGCGCGCCGCTCGTCCTGCTCGCGGCCGGCGGCACCGGCGGCCATCTGTTTCCGGCGGAAGCGCTTGCAATCGCGCTCGACAAGCGTGGCATAGCGGTTGAGCTCGCGACCGACCACCGCGCGGCGCATTACAAATTTCCGGCGCGGGCCATGCACATCATCCCGAGCGCAACATTGCGCGGACGTGATCCGATATCGCTGGCGCGCACGGCGACGCTGCTTGGTTTCGGCAGCGTCAAGGCGTGGATGCTGCTGGGCCGCGTTGCACCAAAGGCCGTGGTCGGCTTTGGCGGCTATCCGACCGTCCCGCCGCTGCTTGCGGCAAGCTGGCGCAAAATACCGACGGTGCTGCACGAGCAGAACGGCGTCATGGGCCGTGCGAATGCATTTCTCGCACCCCGGGTGACGGCCATTGCGACCGGGTTTCGTTCGCTCAAGAATTTCAATCGGCACTGGCAGAGCAAGATAACGTTCACCGGCAACCCGCTGCGACCTCAGGTCATCGCCGCCGGCCAGAATCCCTATGCCGTGCCGGCGGACGGAAAACTCAACCTGCTGGTGTTCGGCGGTAGCCAGGGCGCCCGCGTGATGTCGGACATCGTGCCGGCGGCTGTCGGGCAGCTCGACGCGAGGCTTGGGATGCGGCTTAACATTGTCCAGCAATGCCGGGCCGAGGATCTCGACGCAGTGCGCGCGACCTACGTCCGGCTCGGGGTCGTCGCTGAAGTTGCTTCCTTTTTCGTCGATCTTCCCGCGCGCATTGCCGCTTCGCATTTGGTGGTGTCGCGCTCGGGTGCATCGACCGTGGCCGAACTTTCGGCGATCGGCCGTCCCGCCATTCTGGTCCCGCTTCCGCACGCGCTGGATCAGGACCAGTTCGCCAATGCCGGGGTACTTGAGGCTGCCGGCGGGGCGATCCGCATCGAGCAGCGGGACTTCACGGCCGAGCGCCTGGCCAGAGAAATAACGGCGCTGTCAAATGATCCGACGCGGCTTGCAAAGATGGCGCAGGCGGCCAAAAGCTGCGGCACGACCGATGCCGCCGAAAGGCTGGCCGACCTGGTAATAAAGGTGGCGGGAATTTGAGTATTGGCCCTTGGCCGGTCTTGTTTCGGCCCTTCATGTCCTGCATGAAATGGCGGCAAATACGGGAAGCGCGGGGTTAGGCGCACCCGATGCAAGGCTGAGGGCGATTTACATGAAACTGCCGCGCGACATCGGGCCGGTGCACTTCGTCGGCATCGGCGGCATTGGCATGAGCGGCATTGCCGAAGTCCTGGCCAATCTAGGCTACAGCGTGACCGGTTCCGACGTCGCAGACAGCGCCAACGTCAAGCGGCTGCGCGACAAGGGCGTGAAGGTCGCGATCGGGCACAAGGCTGAGAACATCGACGGCGCCGATGTGGTGGTCGTCTCATCTGCGATCAAGCGCGACAATCCGGAACTCGTTGCTGCGCGCGCCAAACGGCTGCCGGTCGTGCGGCGCGCCGAAATGCTTGCGGAACTCATGCGGCTGAAAAGCTGCATTGCTGTCGCCGGAACGCACGGAAAGACGACCACGACCTCGCTCGTTGCCGCTCTGCTCGACGCCGGCGGCCTCGACCCCACTGTGATCAACGGCGGCATTATCAATGCCTACGGCACCAATGCGCGGCTCGGCGGCGGGAATTGGATGGTGGTCGAGGCGGATGAATCGGACGGCACTTTTCTCAAGCTGCCCGCCGACATCGCCGTCGTCACCAACATCGACCCCGAGCATCTCGACCACTTCCGCACGTTTGAGGCCGTGCAGGATGCATTCCGCGCCTTCGTCGAGAACGTGCCATTCTATGGATTTGCGGTGATGTGCACGGATCACCCGGTTGTCCAGACGCTGGCCGATGAGCTCGAGGATCGCCGCATTCTCACTTACGGTGAGAATCCGCAGGCCGATGTTCGTCTTGCCGATCTTAGCCATCTCAACGGCGAGTCCCGGTTTTCCGTCCTCTTCCGCGATCGAAAGGGCAAGACCGAACACAAGATCGACAAGCTCACCTTGCCGATGCCGGGCCGCCACAACGCATTGAACGCGACCGCCGCCATCGCGGTCGCGCATGCGCTCGGGGTCAAGGCTGAGGTCATCCGCACCGCGCTTGCCGGATTCGGCGGGGTCAAGCGGCGTTTCACCCGGGTTGGCGAATGGAATGGCGCCATCATCATCGACGATTACGGGCATCATCCGGTCGAGATCGCCGCCGTGCTGCGCGCGGCCCGCGAAAGCGCCAAGGGTCAGGTGATCGCCGTGATGCAGCCGCACCGTTATACGCGGCTGCACGATCTGTTCGAGCAGTTCTGCACCTGCTTCAACGACGCCGACCTCGCCATCATCGCGCCGGTCTATCCGGCCGGCGAGCAGCCCATCCCCGGTGCCGATCGAGATTCGCTGGTGACCGGCTTGCGCTCGCGCGGGCACAAGCAGGCAATGCCGTTGGACGGACCTGAAAAACTTGCGCCGTTAATAAAAAATCTGGCGAGGCCGGGCGACTATGTGGTTTGCCTCGGCGCTGGCTCGATCACGCAATGGGCCTACGCCCTTCCAGCGGAATTGAAGGCACTATGAGCTTTCCCGACATCGTTCCCGAATTGAAGGCGAAAATACCCGAGTTGCGGGGCCGGCTGCTCGCCAATCAGTCGCTGGGAGAATTCACCTGGTTCCGGGTCGGCGGTCCTGCGCAAGCCTTTTTCATGCCGGAGGATGAAAACGACCTTGCATATTTCCTGCGTAACCTGCCGCCGGAAATTCCGATGGTGGTCATAGGCGCCGGCTCGAATCTCATTGTGCGCGACGGTGGCGTGCCGGGCGTCGTGATCAGGTTGGGGCGCGGCTTCAACGACGTGAAGGTCGAGGACCATCGCGTCACCGCCGGAACGGCGATGCTCGATGTGATGGTGGCGCGCGCCGCGCAGACGGCCGGTATTGCCGGACTGGCATTCCTCAGCGGCATCCCGGGAACGATCGGTGGTGCGTTGCGCATGAACGGTGGCGCCTATGGCGGCGAGACCAAGGACTTTTTTGTCGAAGCGCGCGGCGTCGACCGGCAGGGAAACATTCGCACTTTCAGCAACGGCGACATGGGCTTCTCCTACCGTCATTGCTCGGTTCCCGATGACGTGACATTCACCTCGGCGGTCTTTCAGGGCCGTGCCGGAGCGTCTGAAGAAATCGCCGCGGAGATGGCGACGATCAAGAAGAAGCGCGAAGCAAGCCAGCCGCGCAACCGGACCGGCGGCTCGACCTTTAAAAATCCGCCGGACCACAGTGCCTGGAAGCTGGTCGACGACGCCGGCTGCCGCGGTTTGACCATCGGCGGCGCGCAGGTGTCCGAGTTGCACAGCAACTTCCTGATCAACCTTGGCGGCGCCAGCGCAGCGGATATCGAGACTTTGGGCGAGACGGTTCGCGCGCGCGTGAAGGCCCATTCCGGCGTCGAGTTGGAATGGGAGATCAAGCGGGTCGGGGTGAAGGCTTGAGACGATGAAGCACGTCGCCATTTTGATGGGAGGCTGGTCGGCCGAGCGCGAGATTTCGCTGCGCTCGGGCAAGGCCTGCGCCGATGCGCTTGAACGGTCGGGCTATCAGGTGAGCCGGATCGATGTCGATCGCGATGTCGCCGCGACGCTGCGTGCGCGCAAGCCGGACGTCGCGCTCAATGTTCTTCACGGCCGTCCGGGCGAGGACGGTACATTGCAGGGGCTGCTCGAGGTTCTCGGCATTCCTTACAGCCATTCCGGTGTGCTCGCCTCGGCGCTGGCGATGAAGAAAGACATCGCAAAGAGCGTGCTCAACTCCGCAGGCGTGCCGGTACCGGGCGGAATGGTGGCCGCGCGCAAGGAAGCGGCGAAGCGGCACCT
>DASSYU010000588.1:0-2296 GCA_035703125.1 Pseudolabrys sp.
GCACCAGCGCCTTTTCATCAATGACCGCACCACGGGCGGTATTGATAATGAAGGCGGTCGGCTTCATCAGCGCGAATTGCGCGTCCGAAATCATGTGTCGCGTCTCGGCATTCAGCGGCGGATGAAGCGAAACGAAATCCGACTCCGTCAGAAGCCGCTCCAGCGAGACATGCTCCATGCCGAGTTCGCGTTCCGCATCGGGTTTGCGGCGCGGCCCCCAATACAGGATTTTCATGCCGAAACCGCGCGCGCGGCGCGCGGTGGCTTGCCCGATGCGCCCTGCCCCGACGATGCCTATCGTCTTACCGTACACATATACGCCGGCGAGATGGTTCGATTGCGAGCCGGGAAATTTTCCGGCACGAACAAGCCGTTCGCCTTCGACCATCCGCCGCGCGACCGCAAGCATCAGCCCGAAATGGATGTCAGCGGTCGCCTCGGCGACAATCGGCGGAACGACGGTAACGGAAATACCGCGTCTGGTCGCTTCCGCGACGTCGATGTTGTCGGGCGTGATCGACATCGAGCAGACAGCGCGCAATTTCGGGTTGGCGGCGAGCACGGCGCGATCGATGCGGTCGTGCAGCAGCGAGAAAAGAATATCGCACTTCTTGACCGCCGCGATCAGTTTCGACTTCGCGATAATCTTGCTCGAGTCCATATTGATCTTGACGTTCGCAAGAGCGCGCAGACGCTCCAGCGCGCTCGACGCAATCGGCTGTGTAACAAAGACGCGCGGTTTGGCAGTCACCGCACCCACCGCACAATGCCTGCGACGCCGTCGACGGCGCATTGCACGCCGTCGGGAATTTTGCGGGTCGCATCGAGCACGCCAAGCACCATCGGAATACCGCGTTCGCGTGCAAGCGATGCCATATGCGAGGTCGAGCCGCCACGTTCGGCGACAACGCCTGACACGCGCGACAGAATGTGACTGAGTGCCGGTCCCGCCACTTTCGTCACCAGAACATCGCCGGGCGCAACGCGCGACAATTCACACTCGCAATTGACCACCACTGCCCGGCCTGCCCCCCAGCCTATGCCGGCGGGGTGGCCGCGCACGCCTGGATGCTGCAGCCAGATTTCATCGGGCACGATAGGGGCCTCTACATGCAGCGGGCGCGATTGCAGCAATTTGAAGCCGCTTTCATCCATCGCCCATTCGATCTCGACCGGAGCACCCGCGAGCCGCTCGCATTTGCGCAGCAACCGGCCGAGAGTTACGGCCTCTCCCGGCAAAAGGCACGGCGCGCTCACCAGATCCTTCGGCACAAGCTCCGGCGCCGAGACGCCATGCGCGCACGTCTCGCGATGGCCCTTGCGACCGGCCTCGACCGTACGCAGGAAGCCGTTCTTCGCCAGCACAATCCGGTCAGGCACCACTTCACCCTGCGCAATCGCCGAGCCAAGCCCCCAGGTGGCGGAAATCAGCATCTGTCCTTCAGCCGTCTCGCTCAGGCCGCCGCCTGACGCGCGCGCGGAGATCAGCGGCTGGATAAGGATGCCCATCGCGGTGTCGGCGGGCGAAAGTCCGTGATTATCCATGTAGCGGCGTGCATGCGAGGTCCACAGCGCCGCCCAGCAGGCACGTACCGCGGTAAGAAATTCGGTTTCATCGGAAAGCCCGAGGAAACTCTCGAACTGGCCGGCGAAGTTGGCGCCGGCACGGTCTTCGATCAGCGCGGAGGAGCGCACCACACCAAGCGGAGCGGTTTCGCACTGCTTTCGCCAAGCGGTAAGAAGCGGATCGAGAATCTCGGGTGCGATGTCGCGCTCATGGAGCGCAAGCCGGATCTGGATCGAAATCCGCCGCGATCCCAGCAGATCGGCCTCATTGTATTGATGCAGCAGTTCGTCGATCCCGAGATGCCGTAGTTGATGACGATAGGCATCGGCGGTCAGGGCAAACCCGCCTGGCGTCGGCAGACCGCGGTGGGTCAAGACTGCGAGGTTGGCGGCCTTTGGCCCCACCCGTTCGGGATCGGCAGCAAAAGGATCGTCAAGGCGGAGGATGAAGGCAGTCATCGCGATCGCTTGAGTTTCTGTTGTCGTAGCCGGGACGTGCCCCGGCCATCTTGCTTAGGCGGATGTAGCTCTGTGACTCGATATCCCCAGGTCTCGCCTTCGGCTTGCCCGATAATGACGCCGGCTTACGCCGACGTCACTTTACATGATCCCCATAGCCGGGCAGCGGATCGACGACCGTGATCTGCTTCACAGGGAAGTTCGACACGATCTCGATGTCGTTCTTGTGCACGATCAGCATTTCCTCGATGCGCACGCCATAGCGGTAGCG
>DASSYU010000028.1:0-3320 GCA_035703125.1 Pseudolabrys sp.
GCCGGCCAGTTCGGCCGCAGGCTCAAGCGCGAGCGTGGGGCGCGGCTGCCGGTCACCGTAATCACTGGCTTTCTCGGCGCCGGAAAGACCACGCTGCTCAAGCGCTTTCTGGCAACGGCGGAAGGGCAAGGCACCGCAGTCGTCGTCAATGAGTTCGGGGCGACCGGCATCGACGATGCACTCGTGCGGCCGAGCGCCGACGAGACCGTGCTGCTGGGGAACGGCTGCCTGTGCTGCATCACCCGCACCGACTTGCAGCAGGCGCTGCGCCGGATGGTGATCGAGCGCGAGCGCGGCGAATTGCCCGACTTCCGACGCATCGTGATCGAGACCAGTGGGCTCGCGGATCCGAGCCCGATCCTGCAGACTTTCGCCACAGACCGTGCGCTGGGCAGCGTTTTTCACGTCGAAGCGGTTGTGGCGGTGGTGGACGCAGTCACTGGAGTGGAAACGCTTGGCTGGTCTGCGGAGGCGCGCAAGCAAGCAATCCTCGCCGACCGGCTCATCATTACAAAGACCGACATTGCCGGCGAAGGTGCCAGCGCAGCAGTGTCGGCCAAGTTGCGCGCGCTCAATCCCGGCGCGGAAATTTACGAAGCGGTCAACGGAGACATCGATCCGGCCTGCCTCATTGAGCCGGCCTCTGGCCAGCGCAATACTTTTGTGGCGGAGACCGCGCACAGCGACGGCATCGGCAGTTTTGTTTTGACCGAGAATGCGCCGCTGGTCTGGCCTGTTTTTGCCAAGACCATGGATGCCCTGATGCAGATGCGTGGGCCGGACCTGCTGCGCGTAAAGGGCTTCCTCAATGTGAAGAACTGCAATGGCCCCGTCGTGGTGCAGTTCGTGCAGCACCTGGCCCATCCACCCGTCGAACTGCAGAGGTGGCCTGACGACAACCGGCAGAGCCGCATCGTCTTCATCACGCGCAATATTTCAGAGCAGCAGGTGCGCGGATTGCTGGAAGCCTTGCGTAATCTGGTCTAGCAGCCGAACTATTCGCGATCGCGGCCGGAAATTTCCGCCTGCCAGGGTGCAACCCAACGTTCGACAAAGCCGATCAGCCAATTCAGCCCGATCGCCAGCAGCATCAGAATGATGATCGGCACGAACATCGTCGCGGTATCGAAATTGTTGGCGGAATTGATGATCACCGCGCCGAGACCGGAAATGGTCGTGAAGAACTCCGCGATCACCATGCCGACCACCGCGCGTCCCACCGCCAGGCGAATGCCGGCCATAATGTAAGGCAAGGTCGCAGGCAGGATGATCCGGCGCAGGATGACCGTATCCGGCGCGACGAAGGATTTGCCGACTTCGATCAGCGTCTTCGGGACGGCGGTGACGCCGAGCCATGTGTTGATGCAGATCGGGAACAGCGACATCAGGAAGATGACCGCGACCTTGACGGCAAATCCAAGTCCGAGCCACAGAATCAGCAGCGGCACCAGCGCGACGAGCGGCATGGCGTAGCCGGCTGTGATGTAAAGCCCGAGAGCCGCTTCAGCGGCGCGAAACCCGCCGATGAAGAGGCCAAGCGGCACGCCGATTAGAATGGCAAGTGCGTAACCGATCACGAAAGGCCGCAGGGAATCGTATAGCGCCGACCACAGCTGCCCGGTGACCACGAGCTCCCCGAATGCCTCGGCAATCGCGGACGGATAGGAGCCGAACACCGGGTTGATGCGCCGGCCGAATATTTCCCAGACGATCAGGAGGATGGTCACCGATGCGACCGTGATCATCCAGCGCGGCAGTGGCTTGCGTTCGGCGGTTTCCTCTTTTGCCGCCGCTTTTTCCTGCCTGTCGGCGATATCAACCATCAATGCACCGTGATCCCGTCGTGCAGCGCACGCCAGACTTTGTATCGGGTGTCGGCAAATTCAGGCATTCCACGGACGAGCCCGAGATCCGGGCGTGGGCGCTTGAGCGGCACGTTCATGATTTCCTGCACGCGACCATCCTTCATCACCACGATGCGGTCGGCGATGATCACCGCCTCATCGAGATCATGGGTGACGAATAAAATGGTTTTTCCGGTGCGGCTGTGGATGTCGAGCAATTCGCCCTGCATCGTTTCGCGTGTCTGGGCGTCGAGCGCGCCGAACGGCTCGTCCATCAACAAAACCTTGGGGTCGATGGCGAGCGCACGGGCGATGCCAACCCGCTGCTTCATTCCACCGGAAAGCTGATGCGGGCGCCGGCTCTGCGAGTCCGTCAGGCCAACAAGATGGAGGTATCTCTCGGCCGTTTCACGCAGCTGCGTGCCACGTATGCCTTTCATCTCAAGCCCGAACATCACGTTCTGCAGGGCCGATAGCCACGGCAGCAACTCTGCGTGCTGGAACACCATACCGCGATCGTGGCCGCAGCCATTGATTTCATGCCCGTCTACGGTCACGCGCCCCCCGCTCGACGGATCGAGCCCCATCGCAACCCGAAGCGCGGTCGTCTTGCCGCAACCGGACGGGCCGATCAGCGCAACGATCTCGCCGTCCTTGACCGTGAAGCTGACCCGGTCAAGCGCCTGCACATGATGCACCTCGCCATCCACACGCAACGTAAAGCGCTTGGAGACGTCGAGGAAACTCACCTCACCCATTCAGAGCTCCAAACCGTGCTTTTCAGTGGCCGAGGACCTTGAGGGCCCTTTCGCGATATTCGGGCGCAGTCACGACCTTCAGATCGAGCGGTGCCTTCAGCTTGCCGGCCTTCACCATCTGCTCCTGGATCCACTGGATCTTTTCAGCCGGCAGCGGCAGCGTCGGGTCGACGGCACGATGTTGGATCGCATCGTCATAGACAAACGCGGGACGCGGATCGTCGGCCTTGGCGTGGATGAGCTCGCGCGTCAGAGCGATGGTGGCATCCCGGTTCGCCAGCGCGAAGCGCAGCGCGGCCATTTCCGCAGCGAGAAACTTCACCGCATCGTCGCCGCGCTCGGCCAGTTTTTTTGCGCTGGAAACTATGCATACCCGCAAGAAATTGGGCACGGCTTCGCGGCCCGCCACCAGCAAATGGACGCTCTTCGGAGCGACCGGCTCATATTCGTTCGAGACGACGGCCGCGTCCACAACGCCGCCAATCAGCGCCTGGTACCGGTCCTTGTCGCCGCCGACGGCCGCAAACTTTACCTCGCTGTCGGAGATTCCAAATTTCGCCAGCGCGGAGCGCGCAAGCATGTCGGGCATTGAGTTGGGAGCGGACACGGCAATCTGCTTGCCCTTCAGATCTTCGACCTTCTTGATTTTTTCATTGGCATAGATGCCGTGCGGCACGACAATCCAGTGGCAGCCGAGCAGTTTGACGTCGGCGCCCTT
>DASSYU010000183.1:0-2188 GCA_035703125.1 Pseudolabrys sp.
TCCAATTCATTTCATCGTCGGGTTTGCCGCAGGCGGCGGTAACGACCTGTTTGCGCGGCTTGTCGTGCAGAAGTTCCAGGAAAATACGGGCGCTACCGCTGTCATCGAGAACCGGGTCGGCGCAGGCGGACGTATCGCAGCCGAATTTGTCGCGAACCAGCCGGCCGACGGCTACATGGTTCTCGTCGGTGCAACCGGGCAAATGTCGATCGCGACCGCGGTCTTTCCGAACCTCGGATATCACGCGAGCAAAAGTTTCATTCCGCTTAATATGATTGCATCGTTCCCCTTGATACTTGTCGTCCCTGCGGATCACCCGGCCAAAAACGTGAAAGAACTTGTCGCCTGGGCAAAAGCAAATCCTGACAAATCAAACTATGGTACGTCTTCACCGGCGTTCACGATCACAACGGAATTGTTCAAGCTCAAAAGCGGAATGCCGGCGGTTGCGATTCCATACAAGAGCAGCAATGAATCGAATTTGAGCGTCGTGTCCGGCCAAAGCCTCTTCACGATCTCGGATGGTCCGCCGGCGATCCCGCTTGTCACAGGCGGCAAAACGCGGGCACTGGCCGTTACCGGCTCGGAGCGCGCGCCGGAATTGCCGGATGTGCCGAGCATGGCGGAAGCCGGATACCCAGAGGTCAATACGCAACTGTGGAGCGGCTTCTTTGTACCAGCAGGCACCCCCGCACCAGTGGTCGCCAAACTGACCGCCGAATTAGGCAAGGCGCTGGCAAACCCTGGGGTTCAGGAAGGTTTGAAGAAGATGGCGGTAAAACCGGGAGGGCCGACGGGCGATGCCTTCAAAAAACGCATCGACGAGGACATCAAAACCTTTGCCGATGTAGCGAAGGCCGCCAACTTGACCTTTAAATAGTCATCAACGTTGCAGCAAAGTATCGGCATCGCGCGGTGCATTTTGGCTTTGGCCGATTATTGCCGCCGCGCGAGCCGCTGTTATTGTGGTAGGCGCTGGAGTTTCGGCAGTATGCGTTTGGTTGCGGTCATTGGAATTGCAGCTTTGGTGGCTTTGCCCGAGATTGCAAATGCCGCTTCGGTGGAAGAGGTGTTCCAGGAATTTGGTTTGTTCGGCACCTGGGCGATGGATTGCAACAGCCCTGCGACGCCGGGCAATCCGCACGTCAATATTACCATGCCAAGCGCCGGGCTTGTTCTCGAGGACCACGACCTTGGCCCTGAATTTGCGGTCAACCGCTACAGTGTTCTGTCGGCAGAGCCGGTGTCCCAGACGAACGTGACGGTGCAGGTGATCTTTCAGCCTGGCACTACGGTCGAGGAACGGCAAAAGCTGGTATTTTCGGTCAACAACAACACGCGCCGCACCATTTTCAATCAGAGCGACACGGGCGCAATAAAAGTCAAGGATGGTATCGCCGTTGCGCGCGGCAGCAAAACGCCGCTGCTGCGGAAATGCGAAGAGGGCAGGGTCAGCCGCTGACGCAGGCTATACGTCCAGCAAGTCGGCGCTCGCGAACTCAGCCTTCTCCTGGATAAACTCGAAGCGTGCCTCGGCTTTGGTGCCCATGAGCCGTTCGACGGCCCGGGCGGTTGGCTTCACTTCTTTATCCGCAAGTACCACACGCAAAAGCGTGCGCTTGCCGGGCTCCATGGTCGTTTCCTTGAGCTGTGCCGCCATCATTTCACCGAGGCCCTTGAAGCGGCTCACTTCGACCTTGGCGTTGGCGTGGAACTCTTTCTTCAGCAGCGTTTCTTTGTGTTTGTCGTCGCGCGCGTAGACGATCTTGCCGCCATGCGAGAGGCGATATAGCGGAGGCACCGCCAGGTAGAGATTTCCGCCTTCGATCAGTTTCGGCATCTGGCGATAGAAAAAGGTGATCAGCAGCGATGCGATGTGCGCGCCATCGACATCGGCGTCCGTCATCACGATGACCTTTTCGTAGCGCAGGTCCTTCTGGTGATAGTGCGTGCCGGTTCCGCAACCGAGCGCCTGGATGAGATCGGCAAGCTGCGCATTCTGCGCAAGCTTGTCCTTTCCGGCCGAGGCGACGTTTAGAATCTTGCCGCGCAGCGGCAACACAGCCTGCGTGCGGCGGTCGCGCGCCTGTTTTGCCGAGCCGCCCGCGCTGTCGCCTTCGACGATAAATATTTCGGACCCTTCAGAGGCCGACGAGGTGCAGTCGGCGAGCTTTCCGGGCAGACGGAG
>DASSYU010000288.1:0-3499 GCA_035703125.1 Pseudolabrys sp.
CTTCGGGATTTCAACGGTTGCGCTGGGATGCCTGCAGGTTGTCTCGGGCTGGGTCCGAGGCAAGCACGGTGGAAAGAATTATTACACGGCCGATCCAAACGACCCCTCAACCTGGCGTGGCGATCATTACGATATGACCCCGCGACGGCGGATGTTCGAGGCCTATCACAAGACTGCGGGCTATTTCGTCTACTTCTTCGCGATCGGCGCTGTTGCCACCGGCCTGATGCAATATCCGATGCCGGAGCTGGGAGGATTCGTTATTGCCATCGCGCTTGTTGCGCTCGTGTTGTGCATCGTACTGGAATACAAGGGGCTGCGTTATGACGGCTACCGTGCGGCGCACGGCTACAATCCCGAGCACCCATTCAACAAAGCCCGCGAAAAATTGTAGTCCTGCCGCCGGCAGTCATCGTCTCGCTGTCCGGCTCGCAACGCGTAGACGCCGGATGAAAATGCCAACTACTAGCGCCAGGCCAACTACCACCAGGAAACCCGCGACCACCTTGGTGTGATGCGCCAGCCCGATAATGAAAGTCAGGTGCGCGCTGAAATAGGCGGGAGCGAACACCCAAACTGTTACCCAAAGCGCTGCACCGACCGCATCAAGCAAAACGAAACGCCACCAAGACATTCCCAGCGTTCCCGCCACGATGCCGTTGAGCTGGCGCAGAATGCTGAAGAAGCGAGCGAACAAAACTGTCGCGGAGCCGTAGCGGCCATACACACGTTCGATCCCGTTGAAGCGTTCGTCAGTGAGGCCGACCTTTGCGCCAAAGCGCAGAATTGTACCTCGTCCGAGCTTTCTGCCGATCAGATAGCCCAAATTATCGCCTAGCACCGAGCCGACCCACGCGAAGATCAGCAGAGACGGCAAAGACATCTCTCCACGACCGGCCAACACTGACGCAAAAATCAATAGCGACTCGCCGGGGACTGGTGCGCCTATCGCCTCGATCGCCAGAATCGGCATGACCGCGAGTGCGCCGTAATGGCGAACGAAACTTTCCAGACCTGCAACCAGTTGGCCAATCTCCTCCACCGCTATGCCTCACCACGTCACTGGAGTGGATAAACCGAATTGTGACTGCAAATTTGCGAGGCGAAATTACCCCTTGGGGCAATTCCCTGTCTCGTGTGGCAATTTGCAAGGCCGAGTTGCAACTGGATCTGACGTGTGGATGCACGGTCGGCTAGAGCACCGTGACCCGTGGCGCCGTGCCGTGCTTCATGAGGTCGGTGATGGCCACACCAGCGCGTCGAGCCGATCGGGCGATCCCCCCGATGAGAGGCCATTGATGCCGAAGTCGCACATCTGGTCCTCGAGCGCCTGCAGGGGCGGATCGACGTGCCTGACCTTGCCTTGCTGGTAGCGCATCGCCACGGGCTCCGTGCGCAGCCATTTGCCCCGCGTCGCATGCACCGTGCGGACCGGGATTGCGGGGTCGATCTGCTGCAGCACGGCGCGCACCATGTCGCCGCCCTGGTTGCCTTCGGCGACCACCAGGTCGGCTCTCAGCCGGCTGAACAACGCCACCACCGCGCTCGCCCAGCCATGCGGTGCGAGCTGCCGAACAGTGGCGTCCGCCAGCACGTAAATCGTGCCACTCTCGGCGATCCCGGCTGCCACGATGCCGCAGGCGTCCGAGCCCGGCCGCGCCGAGCCCGGTGGATCGACCCCGATCACCAGGCGCAGCAATGGCGGCGCCTGTGGCACGCGCCCGGTCTCGATCAGGTCCCGCGTCCATAAGGCGTCGGCACGATCCTCGATGATTTCACCATCGATTTCCTGGCGTCCGAGCCGTGTGCCCGCGTAACGGGCCAGCACCTCATCGAGAAATACAGGCGACAAATGCGCGGCATTGGCATGCGTGGATGCACGCGTGACCGCCGTGCGCGGATCGGCGAGCAGCCGCTTGATCAGCGCGATCGGCCGCGGCGTGGTGGTGATGAGCTGCCGCGGCCGCAAACCGAGCCGCAGACCGAATTGCAGCATGTCAAATGTCGCATCGACATGACGCCACTTGGCAAGCTCGTCGCACCACGCGGCATCGAATTGTGGCCCGTGCAATTGCTCGGGATCTTCCGCCGAAAACGCCAGTCCGACCGCGCCATTTGGCCATTCCAGCCTACGGCGCGTCGGTGTCCATTGCGGGCGCTCGTGCCGTGGAGACACCCGTAATATGCCGGCCGGACCCTCGATCATGACCTCGCGCACGTCGTGCTCGGTCTCTCCGACGAGCGCAATGTTGAGACAGCATTGGTCAGCGTATGGGCGCGTGCCGTGGACCGACGCCCGCACCCACTCGGCGCCAAGCCTCGTCTTGCCGGCGCCGCGCCCGCCCAGCATCGTGGTCCATGGCCGTCCGCCATTGGCAAAAGGCGGCGGCTCCTGGTGACGATGGGCGAGACTGGCGAAGTCAGCCTCGAGTGGAGGAAGCCAATTGAGAAGGCGCGGGTCGCTGATCATCTCCCTCGTCAGTCCGGCTCGCGACGAAAGCTTCAATGCGGCGCGCAAGTTCGTTACGGAATTCATCGATATCGGCTGGAATGTCATAGAGTGATCCACTGGCGGGAACGGCGTATTGCAAGCGCTGCAGTTTTTGCAGTGTGTCAGTGAGCGTGGACAAGGTGCGGGCCGTGCGTTCGGCGGCAACGCGGCTCTGCGGTTCGTTCTTCAAGCGGTCCCGCAACGACTCGATCGCGGTGAGTTCGTTGAGCACCGCACGCCGCAGGCGGGCGACGAAGTCGCTTTCAGATTCGCCGCTGGCACCGTCTGGCTGCGCGCGCTCTACCTCAGGACCGGATCGCGCGATTTCCCGCTGGCGTTCGAGGCTTTCGGTCTCCACCAGAATCCGTGTCGCCGGCAATACGTCCCGAGGCGGCGGCACGTACCGCTTCCACCCTCTGCGCTTGGCCACAACGGGAACCGTCTCCTTGTGAATACCGAGTTCGAAGGCAATGTCGGCCATCGCTGCCTCGGTCTCCTCGAAGAGATACCGCCCGCGGGCCTCCAGCTCCGGCGAGAACTTGCACCGCCGTGCCTCCACCGCCTTTTTTGTCCGTTCGGCGTTCGACTTGCGCACCTTGGTTGGTATGGATTTTCTCGGTTTGGATTGGCGCGCGGACGCGCGCGTTCGTTTCGCCATGGCGAAAACTCCGGTGTTTGCTATGTCTTGGAGTGGGTCCGCAAGGCGCACGCGGCGCAGTTCTGCGAACCTGCCGAGCGGTATCCAAGGAGCGTCACGCTGTCAAGGATTATTTTCCTGTCCGTGCCAGCCGCGCTGAACCGCGGTTGATGAGAGCAACCGCCCCGCTATAGTCGCCGAATGGAACATGACCACGCCCACGATCATCACGACCATGGCTCCGAGCTTTCGGAGATGCAGCTGCGCGTGCGCGCGCTTGAATCGATCCTGCTCGAGAAGGGATATATCGATCCGGCGGCGATCGACGAGCTGATCGAGACTTATGAGAAGAAAATCGGCCCACGCAACGG
>DASSYU010000342.1:0-2636 GCA_035703125.1 Pseudolabrys sp.
ACACGGCCGAAACCGCGATGGCCCGCCTCAAGGCGCTGGGCGTGCGGCTGGCGCTCGATGATTTCGGCACCGGCTATTCAAGCTTGCTTTATCTGCGGCGCTTTCCCTTCGACAAGCTCAAGATCGACCGCAGCTTCGTGCGCTCGATCGAGAAGGCTGCGGACGCCGCCGCCATCGTGCACGCAATCGTCAGCCTCGGCCGTGGCCTCGGAATGAAGGTTACTGCCGAAGGTGTCGAAACAGCCGACCAGCAGCTGTTCCTGCGTGCCGCCGGCGTGCACTCCATGCAGGGCTACCGCTTCGGACGTCCGGTCAGCGTTGCCGAAATCTCGGCGCGCCTCCAGGCGCCGGGCGCTTTTCAACCGCACGAAATCCCGACCGCGCTGGCGAGCTGATCCCGGTTGCACGCGAGGACCACCCGGTGCCGCCGGTGGTGGCGAGCGCGCCCATTTATGATATTGCGGACGTTCTGAACTTCGCCATAAGAAAGGACATCCGATGGCTTCCGCAAAAATCGCGCTGGTGACCGGGGCAGGAACCGGCGTGGGCCGGGCAGTGGCCATCGCGCTCGCCAAGGCCGGCTACAATCTCGTCCTCGCCGGCCGGCGCAAGGAGATGCTCGACAAGGTTGCCGCGGAGATCAACGCGCTCGGCGCGCAAGCCCTGGCTATGCCGACCGACGTGTCGAAACGTGAGTCGATTGTGTCGCTGTTCACGACGGTCAAATCGACTTTCGGCCGCCTCGATGTCCTGTTCAACAATGCCGGCATCGGCGCTCCGGCGGTGCCGCTCGAGGATCTGCCCTTCGAAACCTGGCAGAACGTCGTCGCGACAAACCTGACCGGTATGTTCCTGTGCACGCAGGAAGCCATCAAGATCATGAAGAGCCAGAATCCGCGCGGCGGCCGCATCATCAATAACGGCTCGATCTCCGCGCACGCGCCGCGGCCTTACTCGGTCGCCTACACCTCAACCAAGCACGCGGTGACTGGCTTGACGAAATCCACGTCGCTCGATTGCCGAAAATACGACATCTGCTGCGGCCAAGTTGACATCGGCAATGCGGCGACACCGCTGACGGAGCGCATGGTTCAGGGCGAGGGCGTGCTGCAGCCGGACGGCCGCAAGATGATCGAGCCGCGCATGGAGGCCGACCACGTCGGCAACGCCGTCGTCTACATGGCAAGCCTGCCGCTCGACACCAACGTCCTGTTCATGACGGTGATGGCTAACACGATGCCGTTCGTCGGAAGAGGCTGACGCAAGGAAGCGACAACCGAAGCGGTGCGCGCCTAACGACGTCCACCGCCCAGACTGCCCAGCAGTCCGCGGATCAACGCTTTGCCGACCTGGGTTCCCACTTGCGACGCGACGGAGCGGGCAACCTGTTTGACGACCACCTCGCTGGTCGACATGCGGCGCGAGCGACCTCCTCCGCCGAGAACTCCACCAAGCACATCAGTCCAGCCGCCACCGGAAGATGGCGGCGGAGACGCCGGCTCCGCACCTTTGCGGCCGCGTTCAGGCGCCGCTTCAGGTGCGCCGGCGCGTTCCTGCACCCGGCCCTGCAATATTTCGTACGCCGATTCCGAATCAACGGTCTGGTCGTATTTGCCGCGGATCGGGCTCTTGGCGATGACGGCCTTGCGCTCCGCGCTTGTGACCGGGCCGAGGCGGGCAGATGGAGGGCAAATCAATGCGCGATCGACCATCGACGGCGTGCCGTTGCCTTCCAGAAACGACACCAGCGCTTCGCCTTTGCCCAATTCCGTGATCACTTTTGCCGTGTCGAGTTTCGGGTTGGGCCGGAATGTTTCTGCCGCCGCCCGGACCGCCTTCTGGTCCCGCGGCGTGAAAGCCCGCAGCGCGTGCTGGGCGCGGTTGCCCAGTTGCGCCAGTACCTTGTCAGGCACGTCGAGCGGATTCTGCGTGACAAAATAGATTCCGACGCCTTTGGAGCGGATGAGTCGCACCACCTGCTCGATCTTGTCGAGCAAGTTCTTCGGCGCCTCGTTGAACAGCAGGTGCGCCTCGTCAAAGAAGAAAACAAGCTTGGGCTTGTCGAGATCGCCCACCTCCGGCAGCGACTCAAATAGCTCCGACATAAGCCACAGCAGGAAAGTGGCGTAGAGCCGCGGGTTCTCCATCAGCTTGTCGGCCGCAAGAATATTGATGATGCCACGGCCGTTGCGGTCGGTGCGCATCATGTCTTCGAGCTTGAGTGCCGGTTCGCCGAAGAATTTGGCGCCACCCTGGTTCTCCAGCACCAGAAGCTGGCGCTGCACCGAACCGACCGTCGCTGTCGCAACGTTGCCATACTTCGCGCCGACCTCTTTTGCATTCTTGGACAGGTAAGAGAGAAGCTCGCGTAGATCCTTGAGATCGATCAATCCCTTGTTCTCGGCATCGCTCGATCCGAATTCATCATCCGCGAAACGGAACGCGATATTGATGATGCCTTCCTGCACATCGTTGAGATCGAGCATCCGCGAGATCAGCAATGGGCCCATCTCGAAAACGGTCGTGCGGATCGGATGCCCTTGCTCGCCGAACAGGTCCCAAAACACGACGGGGAATTCGTCGGTCTGATATTTGAAGCCGACATCCGTTGCGCGCTTGACCAGGAAGTCCTTGGC
>DASSYU010000347.1:0-2366 GCA_035703125.1 Pseudolabrys sp.
ACAAATCAGCACAACGCTGAGCAAACGCCATGGATTGCCCTCCGAAGGCACAGGTCGGACGTTCGAATCGTCTCGGGCGCGCCAGCCTTTCCGTTTGTTCGTCCTCTTTCCGGGCACGTTCCCTAATCTACCCTGATGTTCGCTGTCTGAATCACCTTCGCCCATTTCGGGATGTCGGCGCAAATGCGGCGGGGCAAATTCGTCCGGCGTGCTCGCAATCTTCTCGAATCCAAGCGCCGCCATCTTCTGCTTCACCTCGGGTTCGGCCATCGCCTTGTCGATTTTGCGGTGAAGCATGGCGATAATTGGCTCAGACGTACCGGCAGGCGAAAGCACCCCCTGCATCGCGTCGGATTCCTGGCCGGGGAGACCTGCTTCCGCCAGTGTCGGGACGTCCGGCAATGCCGGCGAGCGCTTTGCCGTGGTGACGGCGAGAGCGCGCAACTTGCCTTCCTTTACATGCGGCACCACCGGCGTAAGCACGACGAATGCGATGGGCGTATGATCGGCGAGAACGGATTGAACGGCAGGTGCCGAGCCGTTGAAGGGTACCGATACGAGATCGAGGTCCTGCGAGTGCTTGAACATCTCGCCCCCAAGCTGCGATGTCGTACCGACACCAGGATGCGCGATGCTGTATTTGCCAGGATTGGATCGAAGAAACGTAATCAGTTCCTTCTCAGTCGTCGCCGGAATCGACGGATTGACCACCAGCACATTTGGTGAAGCGGCGGCGAGAGTCACCGGCGCAAAGTCCTTAGTCGCATTATAGGAAATTTTCGCATAGAGACTTGGATTGACGAAAAAGCTCGTGCTCACGACCGTCAGCGCGTGGCCGTCGGGAGCGGCCCGGGCGCCCGCGCCCATCCCAAGATTGCCCCCGGCTCCCGGCTGGTTGTCGACATAAAATTGCTGGCCAAGAGCGCGCGAAAGACCAAGTGCGGCCCGCCGAGAGATGCCGCGCAATTGTGCCCCTTAGGGCAATACCAGCAGCCATCAATCCCGGACTAAGTTGAGGGTTTGAGCCGCCGGCTACAGTGGCGACTCCTGATTTTTCAGGCTCAGCGCAATTGTAGGAGGTTGAAGATGAGATCCGACCACCCATCCAACGTCGGTCTACCCGGGATCTGTTCCATGATTGCCACGGCCGCGGTCGCGACCCTCACCTCGGCAAATGGCGCTTTCGCGCAAGAGACGGCAAAAGGATTGCTCGCGATTCAAGTGCGCTCGCAGGGGCAGGTCTGCGACAACCCGATCAGCGCAACAAGGGACAAAAAACATTCGGCCCCCGACGTGTCGGTTTGGGTTCTTCGATGCGAGAAAAACTCGTACAGAGTTCGGCTGGCACCCGACATGGCCGCACGCATACAGCGCCTTAAATAATCGGTCGGAATGATTCATTGCTGAGACGGACGTCATGAAACTGCCTGGCCCCGATCACCCGATCACGATTGCCCGCAATGGGAAGCGTGTGCGCGTCGAATTCGCCGGCCGCACCGTCGCCGATACGGCAAACGCGCTGAAGCTGATGGAAGCAAGTTATAAGCCTGTATTCTATATTCCGCGGTCGGACGCCGACATGGCTCTGCTCGCGCCCACTGATCACCACACCCATTGCCCGTACAAAGGCGACGCCAGCTATTTCACGGTCACGGTCGACGGCCGCAGCGCCGAAAATGCCGTGTGGTCCTACGAGCAGCCTTACCCCGCAATGTCAGAGATCAAGGAATATCTTGCGTTTTACCCGGATCGCGTGGACAAGATCGAGGAAATCTGACGCGTTGCGTCAGTGCAGGCGCGGGCCCTTGAGGAATTTCGCGCGATCGGACGAATTCACCCGCAAGTCGAAGGTCACGCCTTCGCGGTAAAGCGTGAGCGGCACCTCCACGCCGGCATGGCCCAGCGACCAAACCTTCCGATAGAACGCGGCAAGCGTCGAAACGCGCTCGCCCTGCACGGCCACCACGACGTCGCCGGTCTTGATCTCGGCGCGCGCGGCCGGGCCTTTGGGGGCTATTCCCACCACAACGATCTTATCCTCGATCTCGGTCGAGTAGAGTCCAAGCCACGGCCGCACGGGTCGATTTACCCGGCCGAATTTGCGCAGATCCTCGAGCACCGGCGCAAGCAGATCGATCGGCACGACCATGTTGAGATGTTCGTTTTTACCGTTGCGTGCGCGATCGAGCTGCAGCGAACCGATGCCGATCAGTTTGCCTTCACTGGAAATCAGCGCCGTACCACCCCAGTTGGGATGCGCCGGGTAGGTAAAGATCGCTTCCTCGAGCACGTATTCCCAGTACCCGGCAAACTCCTGCTTTGCAGCGATGCGCCCGGCAAGCGAGCGCGTGCGGCCACCGGCGCCG
>DASSYU010000567.1:0-4752 GCA_035703125.1 Pseudolabrys sp.
CGCAGCCGTCACGTCGCAGGAAAAAATGGAGACGTGCAAAGTCGGCGCCGAAAGCCAGCAGCTTCAGGGCGCAAAGCGTTCCGCGTTCATTAAAAAGTGCATGGCGGGCGGAAATTACGAGCCGCCGGCGCGTAAAAACGCGGCGAAGCCGGAACAGAAAAAGTAGCCGAGGCCTCCGCGCGCTTGCCGCTGGAGCAGGTGCAGGCCGCTCCAGCGGTTTGACGCGCCTGTGCCGCCATTTCAGGCCATTTCCGGGGCGGTTTAAAGCGATTCAAATTGATCTGTTCCGTTTAACTTTCATCAAGCGTGCGGAGGTAAGGTGCTACAGGAACGAGTCAATTTCGTCTCAAAGGCCAAATGCGCAAGGCAAAGCAAGTCCGCGACAGGGCCCTTTCGGCAGGGGAAGGTCGGCGCGCCATCATCGTGATGGCGGCGCTCACCGGGCTGTTTTTCCTCGCCGCCTTTGTGACCGCGGGCTCTTTTGTCTCCACCGATCCGCAAGCGATGAGCCCGGTATCTAGGGTGACCCCGCTGCCCCGGACCGAAGGAGGCGAAGCCGCAAGCCGCGTCGCTTCGATCGTCATAGAAACGGAAAAAAAAGGCCGTTGCGAGGAACGCCGGTTCGACAACCGCACCGGCAAAATGGTTTCGGCCAACTACG
The DNA here is from genome assembly GCA_035703125.1 of Pseudolabrys sp. Classification (GTDB taxonomy): domain Bacteria; phylum Pseudomonadota; class Alphaproteobacteria; order Rhizobiales; family Xanthobacteraceae; genus Pseudolabrys. Next base: position 662 of record DASSYU010000567.1, read on the forward strand.
TCAACTGCGATGCGCGGCTTGAACCGGAGCGCGACACCACGCCCTCGGAAAATATCAACCGCGAGCGGATCCGCGCCATCCTCGGTGCATTCAAGAAATAGTCGACCCGCAAATTCAGCGGCTCAGCGTCTATCGTCGCAGCCAGTTGCTGATACGCCCGACGGCCTCGTGCATCTCGGCAGCGGATCCCGCGTAGCAGAAACGCAGGAAATGTTTTCCGTTCACCGGATCGAAGTCGATGCCCGGCGTTGCGGCAACGCTTGCCTCGTTGAGCATGCGTTTTGCGAAATCGAGACTGTCGGCGGAGAAACTCGAAATATCCGCGTAGAGATAGAACGCCCCATCGACCGGCAGAAACTTATCGAGCCCGGCTTTCGGCAGACCGTCCATGAGAATTCGCCGGTTCTCCTGATAACCATGCTTGACGGCTTCCATCTCTTCGCGGCCATCGAATGCGGCCTCGGCCGCGACCTGCGCCAGTGTCGGCACCGAAATCGCAAGGTTGCCCTGCAGACACTCGATCGAGCGGACCAGAACCTCCGGCACGATCATCCAGCCGACACGCCAGCCGGTCATGCAGAAATATTTCGAAAAAGAATTGATCACAACAACAGGGTCCGACACGTTGGCCGCGGTTTCGGCGGCAAACGCATAGTCTAGTCCGTGATAAATTTCGTCGGAGATAACCCGGATTCCTTCCGCTTCGGCGACCGCGATCAGCCGCGAGAGCGCGTCCGCATCCATCATGGTGCCAGTCGGATTGGCTGGACTTGCAATCACCACACCCTTGAGCGGCTTACGCTGGTGCGCCGCGAGCAGCGCTTTTGCCGACAAGGCCCACCGCGTTTCCGCGGATGTCTCGATCAGCACCGGCTCACATCCGAGCGCCGAGAGTATGTGGCGATACGGCGGATAGCCGGGATTGGCCAAGGCGACACGGTCGCCCGGCTCAAAAAGTGACAGGAATGCCAGAATGAACCCACCGGAAGATCCGGTGGTCACGACGACACGGGCCGGATCAAGAGGGAGATCGTAGGCATCCCTGTAGTGGCGTGCGATACGCGCGCGCAGTGATGCTATTCCCAGCGTCTCGGTGTAGCCGATGCGCCCGTGTGCAAGTGCGGCTTGTGCCGCTCGGATGGCCGTCGCCGGAGCCGGGGCGGCCGGCTGCCCGACCTCCATGTGGATGATATTGGCGCCCTGCGCCTCGCGTTGCGCCGCCGCCGCCATGACGTCCATGACAATGAACGGTGGCACATCGCTGCGTTTCGATGGCGCCAATAGCCTTTTTGCCGCATCAAGCATCGTTTTTGGCCGATTGGACCTTGTTTTCCTGCCCCGCTGCCGCCGTATTCCCCGGTTTGCTTGCGACCAGCGCCGTCATGACCGGGTCGTGATCGCAGGCTGCGTTGACCGCCTGCAAGGGCGTCAATAGTTTCACGCGCATTCGGTGCACATCGGGATGTCCTTGGACGGCACACCTATCAGGACGCGGCGCAGGGCGCCAGCAGCCCGGGCGATCGCCTTGCTCACCGCGGTCGCCGTCGGTACCGCCGGCATCGCGCCGGCACGCGCGCAGGATAGCGCGACGCGCGGGCTGCCGATCATTCGCGACGCCGAGATCGAGCAATTGCTGCGCGACTATGCGCAGCCGATCCTGCGGGCGGCGGGGCTTGCAAAGCAGAATGTGAGGGTAGTGGTCCTGAGCGACCGCTCGTTCAATGCCTTCGTGATGGATGGCCGGCATATCTTCATCAATGCCGGTGCGCTGTTCGACGCCAAGACCCCGAACGAGGTCATTGGCGTCTTTGCCCACGAGACTGGACACCTTGCCGGCGGTCACCTGCAGCGATTGCGCGAACAACTTGCTTCCGCACAAACTGCATCGATCATCGCGCTGCTGGCCGGCCTTGGCGCGGCAGTCGCCGGTTCCCGTGCCGGAGCAGGCGGCGCCGATGTTGGAATGGCCGCGATCATGGCGCCGCAACAGGCGATCATGCGCACGGTGCTCGCCTACGTCCGCACGCAGGAAGATCAGGCAGATCACGCGGGCGTGAAATTTCTTAACGCGACAGGCCAGTCGCCGCGCGGCATGGTCGAGCTGTTCAAACGGCTGAGCAGCGAATCATTATTCAATTCGCGTTACATTGACCCCTATATGCAGACCCATCCGATGCCGACTGAACGCGTCGCCGCACTCGAAACCGTCGCCAAAGCCAGCCCGTACTGGGATCGCAAGGATCCTCCCGAGCTGCAGCTCCGCCACGACATGATGCGCGCCAAGCTTTCAGGCTTTCTGGAACGGCCCGACACCGTCGCGAGGCGCTACCCGACCACTGACCATAGTCTGCCGGCCCGTTACGCGCGCGCGATCTCGACCTATCGGAACTCCGATCTGCGGCAGGCGGTTGCGCAAATAGATTCGCTTATCCAGGTGCAGCCGAACAATCCGTATTTCTACGAGCTCAAGGGCCAGGCGCTACTGGAAGGCGGACACCCGTCGGAAGCCGTCGCTCCGCTGCGGCACGCCATCCAACTGTCGCGCAACAATGCGCTGATCGAGATACTGTTGGCACAGGCGCTCAATGCCACCGGCAACACAAAACTTTCCGAGGAAGCCGTCGTCATGCTCCGCTCCGCAATTGTGCGCGAGCCAGAGGCCCCGGATGCCTACTCGCAGCTCGCCGTGGCCTACGGCCGCAAAGGTGATCTGGCCAATGCCGATCTTGCTTCCGCACAGGCCGCCTTCAGCCGCGGCGACATCAAGACCGCACGTCAACTGGCCGCCCGCGCCAAGACGCGTTTTCCGGTCGGCTCTCCCGCATGGGTGCAGGCCGACGACATCGTCAATGTCAAGCCGCCCAATGCCAACGCCGGCCTCCATTAGTCACAAGGACAAAGAACCATGACATCGATTTCGCGCTCTTTCGCGGCCGCTTGTGCGGTCATATTGACCCTAGCGGCAGCGCCGAGCTCAAACGCCGACGAGTTCTCGTCCAGTCAGCGTAGCGAGGTCGAGCGTATTGTCCGCGAGTATCTGATCGCACACCCTGAGGTGCTTCAGGAGGCGATGAACGAGCTCGACAAGCGGCAGACAGCCGCGCAAGCGGAGAAGCACAAGGGCGCGATCAAACAATATTCGGACGCATTGTTTAGCTCGCCGCGGCAGGTCGTGCTCGGCAATCCGAACGGCAACGTCACCTTTGTTGAGTTCTTTGACTACAACTGCGGCTACTGCAAGCGCGCCATGGACGACATGCTCACGCTGCTCAAGGACGACCCGAAACTCAAGGTCGTCCTGAAGGAATTCCCCGTGCTCGGACCGAGCTCGGTCGAGGCGGCGCAGGTAGCGATTGCGGTCCACATGCAGGACAAGACGGGCAAGAAGTACCTTGAATTCCATCAGAAGCTGCTCACCGGGCGCGGTGAGGCGAACAAGGCGCGCGCGCTGGCTGTCGCCAAGGACATCGGCCTCGACATGGCGCGGCTCGACAAGGACTTGGCGAGCCCCGAAGTGAAGGCGACCTTGCAGGAAAGTTTCAAGCTCGCTGAGGCGCTCGGGCTCAACGGCACGCCGAGCTACGTGATTGGCGACAACGTGGTTGTTGGCGCGGTAGGGCTCGAGGCACTCAAGGAGAAGGTCAACGCCTCGCGCTGCGGCAAGCCGAGCTGCTGAACGGCGGCAATAGGCGTCGATACGGACTCCGGTCGCCGCAGTACCCTGCGGCGACCATTTTTGCGTGAAAAGCAATAACGGAACAAAGTTCCCGCGGGGCGGTTATTGCGCGCATGTACACGTTCGGGATGGAAGAAGAATACTTCCTGTTCGACGCCAAAACGCGCCATGCGGTGCGTCGCGCGAACAAGAAATTTCTTGCACTTGCGCAAAAGCAGCTCGGCGACCGCGTCATGACCGAGATGCTGCAATCGCAGCTCGAGGTCGCCACCCCGCCCTGTGCCACCATGGACGAGGCGCGCGGCCATCTCAGGCACTATCGCCAGACGCTCGCAAAGGCGGGCGCGCAGCACAAGCTTGGCCTCGCCGCCATGGGAACCTTTCCCCTCGCCTTCTGGCCGGAGCAGATGGTGAC
>DASSYU010000036.1:0-2130 GCA_035703125.1 Pseudolabrys sp.
GTCCATCTTGAGCGTGCCGCGCGGCGCCTTGACCGTCGCACTGCGCATCGCCTTCAGGAACGCGTCCTTGTCCTCGACGTTGCCTTTGATCTCCTCAATCGCGGTACGCGTCCAAAGGCTCGCGGTGTATGCGGACTCGGCAAACCATGATGGCAGCCTCTTGTATTTTTTGGCGAACGCATCGACGAACGTTTTGTTATCCGGTGTGTCGAGGCCGGCGGCATAATGCAGCGAGTTGCCGATCATGCCGACAGCGCGGTCGTCCATCTGCGGCAGTGCATCCTGGTGCATCCAGTAACCGCCGTAGATCTTGTACTTCTTATCCATGCCGAAGCTGAACCAGGCCTCGAAGAGCCGGATGCGGTCGGCGCCAACGACGACTGCAACGACTGCGTCGGAGTCCTGCGCGATCGCGGCGACGGTCGGGCCGTAGTCTTTGGTGCCGATCGGGTTCCAGATGATCTTCGCCACCTTGCCACCGAGTTCCTTGTAGGTTTGCACGATGCCAAGCGTCACTTCGTGGCCCCAGGTATAGTCTTGGCCGATGAATGTGACGTTGCGCGCACCGAGCTCCTTGAAAAGATAGTCGCCGAAGGGATGGCCAATCTGGCTGGCGGACACCGCAGTGCGAACCACGGTTGGCGTGCGATTCCACTTCGTCACATCGTCGGCGCCGGCGGTATCCATCACCAGCGGAATGCCGGTCTCCTTGCTGACCTGCGCTACCGCTGGGCCTTCGTGCCCGCAGAGCGGGCCGATCATGATTTGCACCTTCTCTTGATGGACCAGGCGGCGTGCTTGGGTAATGGCTTGGTCCGGATTGCAGGTCGTATCCGCGATCACGTATTCAACCTTGCGCCCACCTGCCGAATTGTTGACCTGCTCCCAGAACAACTTGAAGCCGTCGACCATGTCGGTGCCCGGTGTCGCGAGCGGGCCGGTCAGTGGCACCAGCAGGCCAATCTTGATCGGCCCGGTTTGCTGCGCCAATGCCGATGCCGTACCGAGTGCGCCGGCAAGTAGCGAAGCGACGGCCACACGAAAGACATTCCAAAGGAAAGTGGTGATGCTCATGAAACCCCCCATGTCTTTGATCTTTGTTGTGCCAGCACGCGCTATGGCGGTTGCGCTGCAAGATTAGTGTAATGCTAGCACGTGCCCCCGGGGGGTGCCAATTGGACTGCTCGTCGCGGAATGGTTGCACGGTGTGGTTTTCGATGGGTGGACTGCGGATTTTGCGTATGCTGGCGTCCGGTGTGTGACTGACGCCGCCCGAAAAGAACAGAGGCATCCATGAGTGTGCAACGAGGCGCAACGCAAGACGCCAACAGCGCTGATTTCCGCTTTGGTAGCGAACGCGACGCGCTGCGCAGCGAGGACGCACCTTTGGTCACCGGGCGGGGAAAGTTCACTGACGATTTGGACATGACCCGCAAAGTACATGCAGCGTTCGTGCGCGCTACGGTTGCGCACGCGATTGTTCGTAAAATGGACGTTGCAGCCGCGATAAAGATGCCCGGCGTCGTCGCCGTACTCACGGGCAGCGATCTCGCGGCAGACAACATCGGCGGGATTCCGCCGGTCGCCTCGTTCAACGGCCGCGACGGCAGCCCGATGTTTCACGCCACAATGCCGGTGCTTGTCGCGGAGCGCGTGCGCTACGTCGGCGAGGCGATCGCGATCGTGATCGCCGAGACGGTCTATCAAGCGCAAGACGCAGCCGACAGGATTGACGTCCAGTACGAGCAACTTGTCGCAGCGCCGAATGTCGAGCGCGCGATGGCGAAAGATGCGCCGGTGATTTGGCCTGAAGCGCCGGGAAACATCGCGCTCGATTGGGAATATGGTGACGCCGCGGCTGCCGACGCCGCTTTTGCCCGTGCTGCGCACATTGAGCGGGTGAGGCTGATCGATACGCGCGTCGCGCCGAGCACGATGGAGCCGCGCGCAGCGATCGCGAGTTTCGATGCGCAATCTCAGCGCTATACACTGATCGCGCCGACGCAGGGCGTGGCCGTGGTCAGAAAGGTTCTTGCGGAAAACGTCTTCAAAGTTCCTCTCAGCCAGGTTCGCATCCTCACGCACGATGTGGGCGGCGGTTTCGGAATGAAGGTGCAGATCTATTCCGAA
>DASSYU010000526.1:0-2610 GCA_035703125.1 Pseudolabrys sp.
GCCCGAACAGATCGGTATCGCCGGCGGGGAAGATACGGCCGAACTCTGCCGGTTGATCGACCGGCTGAGCGCACGGCTGGGCCCGCGTCGTATACGCCGCTTGGTTGCGCAGGACAGCCATATTCCGGAACTGGCCGAGACCGCTTTACCGGCACAGGCCGTCAATGGCGATACCGGCTGGAGCACGTTCCGCCGTTATCGCAACGAAGTTGACCTGCCGCCGCGCCCGCTGCGGCTACTGGCACGGCCGGAGCCGATCGAAGCGGTAGCGGAGGTGCCGGACGGCCCACCGTTGCGCTTCCGGTGGCGGCGCGCGCTGCACGAGGTAGTTGCCGCCGAGGGGCCGGAACGCATCGAAGGCGTCTGGTGGAGCGAGCACGGCGGGCCTGCGCGCGATTACTTCCACGTCGAGGACAAAAGCGGACTTCGATTCTGGCTGTTCCGCGCCGGGCTCTACCGCGACCTCGCGCATGGCGCCGGTACGCCGGCGTGGTTTCTGCACGGGACGTTTGCCTGAGGCTGAAGCGTAATGCGTTATCTCGAATTTGCCGCCGCCTCGAACTTCTCCTTCCTGCGCGGAGCCTCGCATCCGGAAGAATTGATGGTGCAGGCCGCCAGTATCGGCCTTGCCGGGCTTGGCTTGTGCGACCGCAATTCGGTCGCCGGGGTGGTGCGCGCGCATCTGGCCAAACGCGAGCAGAACTTGACGCTGCGTTATCACCCGGGCGCGCGGCTCGTGTTTATCGACGATACGCCCGACATTCTGGTGTATCCGCGTAATCGCACCGGCTGGGGAAGGCTTACCCGCCTGCTGACGCTCGGAAATCTTCGTGCCGAAAAGGGAGAATGCATTCTGCATCTCGACGATCTGCTCTCGCATGCCTTCGGGCTCGAATTGATCGCCATGGGCGGTCACGCACGGCTCCTGGCACGTCTGCGCGAAGCTGCATCGCATCGTATCCGCCTCGCCGCTGTCATGCCCTATCGCGGGCACGACCGCGCCAGGCTGGCGCGCACAAAAACCATCGCACGCGATGCGCAGGTGCCGCTGATCGCCGTCAACAATGTGCTCTATCATCATCCCGATCGGCGGCCGCTTGCCGACGTGCTCACCTGCATCCGCGAAAAAACCCCCATCGACCGCGCCGGGCGCAAGCTCGCCGTCAATGCCGAACGGCATTTGAAACCGACACAGGAAATGTCACGGTTGTTCCGCGATGCGCCGGAGGCGATCGAGGAAACAATGACGCTCAGCGATGAGCTTTCCTTCTCGCTCGACGAATTGCGTTACGAGTATCCGGATGAGGAGGTCAAAGGCTTCGACAATGCCCAGGATGCGCTGACGCACCTCACTTACGAAGGTGCGGCCCGCCGCTATCCGGCAGGCATCCCCGACAAGGTGCGCGACAATCTCGAACACGAGCTCAAGTTGATCGCGCAATTGCAATACGCGCCTTATTTTCTCACCGTCCATGACATCGTGCATTTCGCGCGCTCGCAAGGCATCCTCTGCCAGGGCCGCGGCTCGGCCGCCAATTCCGCGGTCTGTTTTTGCCTCGGCGTGACGGAAGTCGATCCCGATCGCGCCGACCTGCTGTTCGAGCGGTTCATCTCGCCCGAGCGGCGCGAGCCGCCCGATATCGACGTCGATTTCGAGCACGAGCGGCGCGAAGAGGTTATTCAGTACATCTACGAAAAATACGGACGCGACCGCGCCGGCATCGCCGCTACCGTGATCTCGTATCGCGGGCGCTCGGCGATCCGCGAGGTCGGCAAGGCCTTCGGTCTCTCCGAGGATGCCATCGGCGCGCTGTCATCTTCGATCTGGGGGGGCGGCGGCGGCGCGGTGTCGAAGGATGCCGTCACCCGCACCGGCCTCGATCCGCACAGTCGCCGCATGCGCCAGATCTTGGCATTGGCGCGCGAAATCAACAGCTTTCCGCGTCATCTTTCCCAGCATGTCGGTGGCTTCGTCATCACGCGCAGCCGGCTCGACGAGGTGATGCCGATCGGCAATGCGGCGATGGACGACCGCACCTTCGTCGAGTGGGACAAGGACGATCTCGACGCGCTGGGTATTCTCAAGATCGACGTGCTGGGACTCGGCATGCTGTCGTGCCTGCGCAAAGCGCTCGATCTGGTCGACGAGCATTACGGCGAGCGATGGACGCTTGCCTCCATCCCGCCCGAAGACCCCGCCGTCTACAACATGCTCGGCCGCGCGGATTCGCTCGGCGTGTTCCAGGTGGAAAGCCGCGCGCAGATAACCATGCTGCCGCGCCTGAAGCCGAAGAATTTCTACGATCTGGTGATCGAGGTGGCGATTGTGCGGCCGGGACCGATCCAGGGCGACATGGTGCATCCCTATCTGCGCCGGCGCCGCGGGCAGGAACAGGTGACCTATCCGTCGAAAGCGCTCGAAGCAGTGCTGGCGAAGACCCTGGGCGTGCCGTTGTTCCAGGAGCAGGCGATGAAGATCGCGATCGTCGCCGCCGGTTTCACACCTTCCGAAGCCGACAGGCTTCGCCGCGCCATGGCAACCTTCAAGCGCGTCGGCACCATTGGCACGTTTCAACGCAAGATGATCGACGGCATGCTGGCCAACGGCTA
>DASSYU010000601.1:0-2369 GCA_035703125.1 Pseudolabrys sp.
ATAGAGCAGGTTGAACGTCGCCGGAATGGTGCGGCCGACCACCAGCAGGCCGTGATTGCGGAGCACCATCGCCTCGTGCTGGCCGAGGTCGCGCACCAGCCGCTCGCGCTCCTCGGGATTGTCGGCGATGCCTTCAAAATCGTGATAGGCGATGTGGAGGAACCGCATCGAGGTCTGCGCCAGCGGCAGCAGCCCGCACTCCATCGCCGAGACCGCCATGCCCGCCGGCGTGTGGGTGTGCGCGACGCAGTCGACGTCATGGCGGGCCATGTGGATGGCGCTGTGAATGACGAAGCCGGCGGCGTTGACGTGATAGTCCGACGGGTTGAGCAGGGTGTTGCCGTCGCAATCGACCTTGATCAGGCAGGAGGCGTCGATTTCCTCATAGAGCATGCCGTAGGGATTGATCAGGAAGTGGTCGCGGGTTCCCGGCACCCGGCACGAGATGTGGTTGGCGATCATCTCGGTGTAGCCGTACAGCGCAACGAGCCGGTAGCAGGCCGCGAGGTCGACGCGGGTTTGCCATTCCTCGGCGCTCACCTGTTCGCGGACGGATTTGACCACCTTGATCGCAGGCGAGCTGACGGGCGGGTTCATGGCGTTTCTCCCTGGAGTTTGGCGGACAATACCGGCCGGAGCCGCTGCGCCGCAAGGCCGGTTTCCCGGCTGGATCCGCAATCCAGCCATCGCCGGTGCGCAGCGGTGGTCAGGGCCGGACCGCCGGGGACTCCATCGGCAAACCCTTCGCGCGCGACATCAGATAGAGCTCGAGCTCGACCAGTTCCGGGGCGCCAAAGTCGTAAGCCTGCGCCCTTGTGCCGATCATGCAGGCGCGCAGGCGGCGCTGCAGCGAGCCCAGCGTCTGCCATTCCAGCCGGTAGAGCGGGTAGCCGGTGGCGTGTCCCTGGGTGATCGCCGATCCCGCCAGCCGCTTGTCCCAGACCTCCTCGTGGCAATTGCTGCAGGCGAGATTGAGCTGTCCCTGCCGCTGGGTGTACAGCGCGCGGCCTTTCTCGATGAACGGCGCAAGCTGCGGGTCCGTGCCGCCCTCGATCGGACTGCCGTGCGACTGCTTTGCGATGAGGGCAGTGAGCGCCAGCAGGTCGCGGCCTTCGAGGGGAAGGGGCGCCGCCTGTTGCCGATCGGTCCGGCACAGGTTGATGCGCTGTTCGAGATCGACGGGCCGGCCTAGATGTGGAGCCTCAAGAGGTTGTCCTCGGTTAGACCGAGTCTGCTGATAGGCGTTTGAGATTTTATACCACCGTGGGGCCTGTGCCAGTTGTATTGGTGCAGCCAGATCGGCAGCTGTTGGGCGCGGCGATCTGAGGTGGGATAGGCTTTGGCATAAGCCCATTCCCGAAGCGCGGTCTGGATGAATCGTTCAGCCTTACCGTTTGTTTTGGGCGTGTAGGGCTTAGTGCGGATATGCTTGATGCTCAGGTGCCGGCAAGCGTCGCGGAAGGCAAAGGACTGGTAACAACTCCCATTGTCGGTCATGACGCGCGTGACGGTGACGCCGAGGCTTTTGTAATAGGCTACCGCCGCCTTGAGAAATGGAACAGCGCTGTCCGCCGTCTCGTCGGGCTTGATCTCCGAGAAGGCGACGCGGGAATGATCGTCAATGCAGACGTGGACGAAATCCCAGCCGGCGCCACGGCTTTTGTTCGGACCAGTCCGATCGCCGGTGATGCGGTGGCCGACACGCTCGAAACGCCCGAGCTTTTTGATGTCGATGTGAATGATCTCGCCTGGGTTCTCGCGCTCATAGCGGCGCTCCGGCTCGGCCGGCTCCAGGTCGCGTATCCTGTTCAAGCCCAAGCGGCGCAGGATACGGCTGACGGTGGCCGGCGACACCTCGACCTCGGCTGCGATCTGCTTGCCGGTGTGGCGCTGGCGGCGCAAGGCCTCGATAGCGGCACATGTGGTGACCGGGGTTTGGCTTGGCGATGAAAGAGGTCTGGAGGAGCGATCACGCAACCCTTCGACACCTTCCGCGCGGAACCGCTTGACCCATTTGGCAACGGTCTTGGGCGTCGTGTTGAACTGATAGGCCGCGTCGGCCTTGTTCAGCCCACCTTCCACCACGCTTCGGACCATCGCCTCTCGACCTTTGGGCGTCAGAGGCGCATTCTTGTGGATGTTCATCTGGTCTCTCCCTGGAACACTGAAGCTTCGCAACCTCAGCTTCCTCGGTTCAGACCAGATGGACAACCTCCTGAAAGACCACACCTAGCTCCTGCATGGTGTACTTCCATCGCGTCCACGCGCGCTGCTGGAGATACCCCTCGAGGTCGATGCGCGATGCCGGCGGAGGTGGCGGCCGCTGATTGCCAGCCCAACGAACTGCGCCGCCGGCATTCACCGGCGGC
>DASSYU010000559.1:0-5639 GCA_035703125.1 Pseudolabrys sp.
CGGATCGGCAACAAGAATGCGAAAGGCGAATATTATCTCACTGATGCTGTAGCCATTGCCCGTGACATGGGCTTGAAGGCGAAGGCGATTGAAACCTCGGAGGATGACGTGCGCGGAATCAACACGAAGACGCAGCTCGCCGAGACTGAAGCGGTATTACAGCAGCGGCTGCGCACCGCCGCGATGGAAGCAGGCGTGACCATGGTCGCACCCGAAACGGTGTTTCTGTCAGCGGACACGAAATTCGGCAAGGACGTTGTCGTCGAGCCGAACGTCGTGTTCGGGCCGGGCGTCACGGTGGAGGACGGTGCGACCATCCGATCGTTTTCTCATATTGAAGGAGCGCGTGTCGGCAAGGGCGCACGCGTCGGCCCGTTTGCGCGGCTGCGGCCGGGCACCGACCTTGGCAAGGACGTGCACATCGGAAATTTCGTCGAGGTCAAGGAGGCCAAGATCGAATCCGGTGCGAAAGCCAATCATCTGGCCTATATCGGTGATGCGCGGGTGGGCGAGGGCGCAAATGTCGGGGCCGGTACCATCACCTGCAACTATGACGGCGTAGCAAAGCATCACACCGAGATCGGCAAAGGCGCGTTCATCGGATCGAACACCGCGCTCGTCGCACCGGTCAAAGTGGGTGACGGAGCCTATATCGGTACCGGAACGGTCGTGACCAAGGATGTTCCGGCCGGCGCGCTTGCGATCGCGCGTACCAAGCAGACGGTTAAGGAAGGCTGGGCAATCCGCTTGCGGCAGGTGAAAGCTTTGGGCAAGAACCTGACAGGAAAGAAGCCGAAAAAGTCCTGAAGCCCGGGCGTTCTTTGTCGAAGAACGATGTCACACGGCGAAATGCGTTTTGATTTCCTCGCGCTTGGCGGCAGCGGCTAAACCATAAACGAGTTGGCAAAGGGGCCATCCGGGCGGATGTGCGGGATCGTCGGAATTCTCGGGAACAGACCGGTCGCGGGCCAGCTGGTCGATGCGCTCAAGCGCCTCGAGTATCGCGGCTACGACTCGTCCGGTGTTGCGACGCTTGAGAAAGGCGTGCTTGGCCGCAGGCGTGCGAAAGGAAAGCTCCGTGCGCTCGAGGATCGTCTCGATCGCGAACCGCTCGGCGGCACTATCGGCATCGGTCATACGCGCTGGGCGACCCATGGCCGGCCGACCGAGGACAATGCCCATCCGCACGCAACCGATCTGGTTGCCGTCGTGCACAACGGCATCATCGAGAATTTTCGCGAACTGCGTGAGAAACTGACCAAAGGCGGCAGCAAATTTACCAGCGATACCGACACCGAGGCGGTGGCGCACCTCGTCACGCAGGAAATGAAAAGCGGCAAGTCGCCGGAAGAAGCCGTTGCGGCCTCGCTGAAGCAGTTGCGCGGGGCTTTTGCGCTCGCGTTTCTCTTTACCGGCAAGGACGATCTCCTGATCGGAGCGCGAAAGGGCTCTCCTCTCGCGGTCGGTTACGGCAATGGCGAGATGTATCTCGGCTCCGATGCGATCGCGCTTGCGCCGTTCACGGACACGATCAGCTATCTCGAGGACGGCGACTGGGCGGTGCTCACGCGCAAGGGCGTGCAGATTCGCGACCAACAGGACTGCAAGGTCGAGCGTCCGGTTCTCAAGTCCACGGCATCGGCGCAACTGGTCGACAAAGGCAACCACAAGCACTTTATGGCGAAGGAGATCCACGAACAGCCGGAAGTGGTGGGTCATACGCTCGCGCATTACATCGACATGATCAACGAACGGGTTGCGCTGCCGAGTGCGCTGCCGTTCGATTGGAAAAAACTGAAGCGGGTCTCGATCTCGGCGTGCGGAACGGCGTTCTATGCGGGGCTGGTCGCAAAATACTGGTTCGAGCGCTTTGCGAAGCTGCCGATCGAGATCGATATCGCCTCGGAATTCCGCTATCGCGGCGCGCCGCTTGAACCCGGCGATCTCGCCATCTTCATTTCCCAGTCGGGGGAGACCGCCGATACATTGGCGACACTGCGCTATGCGAAAGAGAACAAGCAGCACATTCTTTCGGTGGTCAACGTTCCGACTTCGACGATCGCGCGCGAAAGTGGCGTCGTCATGCCGACGCTGGCAGGACCGGAAATCGGTGTCGCGTCAACCAAGGCCTTCACCTGCCAGCTCAGCGTGCTGGCGTGCCTGGCGATCGCAGCCGGGCGCGCGCGTGGCGTACTATCGGCGGCTGATGAGCAGAAACTGGTGCATGCGCTCGTCGAGACACCGCGCCTGATGGCGGCGGCGCTTGCGCTTGAGCCGCAGATCGAGAAACTCGCGCAGAATCTCGCGAAAGCCCGCGACGTGCTGTACCTCGGCCGCGGCACCAGCTTTCCGATCGCGCTCGAGGGCGCGCTCAAGCTCAAGGAAATTTCCTACATTCACGCCGAGGGCTACGCCGCGGGTGAGCTCAAGCACGGGCCGATCGCCTTGATCGACGAGACGATACCGGTCATCGTGATTGCGCCTCATGACAATGTGTTCGAGAAAACCGCATCGAACATGCAGGAGGTTGCCGCGCGTGGCGGCAAGATCATCCTGGTGACGGACCCGCGCGGCGCGAAAGAAGCGGCAATCGCATCCGTCGAAACCATAACCTTGCCCGACATGAGCTCGACGGTAACGCCGCTGGTATATGCCATCCCGGTGCAATTGATTGCCTATCATACGGCCGCCGCAATCGGCACCGATGTGGACCAGCCGCGCAACCTCGCGAAATCGGTTACGGTGGAATAAACTGACGTCATGTCTGACCCACTAGGAAATCCCAGCGATCCATTGACCGTGGACGTTCCAAAGGTCGTGTCCCCGCACACGAGTGTCGCCGGCCGGTTGCGCAACTATTTCCTGACCGGCCTTGTGGTCGCGGGTCCGTTGGCAATCACAGTTTGGCTGATCTGGTCGCTCATTAACTGGGTCGACGGCTTCATGCGGCCGATCATCCCGCCCGACTACCGGCCGGAGAGTTACCTGCCGTGGCCGGTTCCCGGGACGGGACTCATCATCGCGGTGGTCGGGCTCACGCTGCTCGGGTTCCTCACGGCAAATCTCGTCGGCCGTACATTGGTCGGCTGGGGCGAGGGCGTGCTCGATCGTCTGCCGATCGTGCGGCCGATCTACAAGACGATGAAGCAGATTTTCGAAACCCTGTTTTCGAAGACCGGGTCGAGTTTTCGCAAAGTGGCGCTGGTGGAATTCCCGGCGCCGGGCATGTGGTCGCTGGTATTTCTGTCGCAGCCGCCTAGCGCCGATTTGGTCAAAAGGCTGCCGTCCGGCGAGCATGTGTCGGCCTTCATGCCGTGCACGCCCAATCCGACCACCGGATTCTTCTTTTATGTAAAGCGCAAGGATCTCATCGAGCTCGATATTTCGGTCGAGAACGCTATGACGCTTCTGATTTCCGCCGGCATGGTGCAGCCCGAGGGCGAGGTACAGAAAAATCTGGCCGCCCTTGCCGTCAAGGCGAAGGCGGCGCGTGCCAAGCGCAAGGTCGAGGCGGCCGAATAATTCAGCCCGCCCGGATCAATTTGACCGCTTCGTCTTTCCCGAAAATATAGAGCAGATGGCGCAGCGCCTCGCCGCGCGTCGCCGACAGGGTGGGATCGCGCGAAAGAACAAGTGCGGCATCATCGCGCGCGGCGCCGAGATATTTTCCGTGCAGCTCGGGGCGGGCAATCTGAAAACCTGGCCAGCCGCTTTGCCGGGTGCCGAGAAGGTCGCCTTCGCCGCGCAGGCGAAGGTCCTCTTCGGCGATCCGAAAGCCGTCTTCGGTTTCACGTAAAATGGCAAGCCGCGCCTTTGCGGTCTCGCCGAGCGGCGCCTTGTAAAGCAGCAGGCAGGTCGAGGCGCCGGACCCGCGCCCGATCCGCCCACGCAGCTGATGCAGCTGCGCCAGCCCGAAGCGCTCGGCGTGCTCGATCACCATGATGGTTGCCTCGGGCACGTCGACGCCGACCTCGATGACGGTCGTTGCGATGAGAAGCCGTGTCTCGCCCGCCGCAAACCGCGCCATCGCGGCATCCTTGTCGGCGCCTTTCATGCGGCCGTGCACGAGGTCGACCTGTTCGCCGAATTTCTTGCGCAGCTCCTCGAAACGCGCTTGCGCCGCCGCTAGGTCGATTTTTTCCGATTCATCGACCAGAGGGCAGACCCAGTAAGCGCGCTTTCCTTCTGCGAGCGCGCGACCGACCGCATCTTCCACTTCTTCAAGACGGGAGAGCGGAATTGCGCGGGTGTCGATCGGTTGGCGCCCCGGCGGCTTTTCACGCAACTCCGAGATGTCCATGTCGCCGAAATAGGTGAGCACGAGCGTGCGCGGGATCGGCGTCGCCGTGAGCACCAGCACGTCGACGGCCTCGCCTTTCTGCGTCAAGGCGAGCCGCTGATGAACCCCGAAGCGGTGCTGTTCATCGACCACCGCGAGCGCGAGATCGTGAAATGCGACGTCTTCCTGGAACAGCGCATGCGTTCCGACAAGAAGGTCGAGGTCGCCGAGCGCCAGGCGATCGAGAATTTCTTTGCGGGCCGGTCCGCGCTCGCGGCCGGTCAGAATAGCAACGCGAATGCTGGCGGCTTCGGCGAGCGGTGCGATCGTCGCAAAATGCTGGCGTGCCAGGATCTCGGTCGGCGCCATGATGGCGGCCTGCCGTCCGGCCTCAATGACGCCCGCCGCCGCGGCAAACGCGACGACCGTTTTCCCGGAGCCGACGTCGCCCTGCAGCAGACGCAGCATCCGCTGCGGCAAAGCCAGATCGGTGGTGACGTCGTCGAGCGCTTTCTGCTGCGAATGCGTGAGCGTGTACGGCAGCGCCTTCAATATGCGCGCCCGCAGTCGGCCTTCGCTGGCGCTGCCGCGGCCGGGCTGGCGGCGCATATGTGCCCGGACGAGGGCAAGCGCGAGTTGCCCGGCCAGCAATTCGTCATAGGCAAGCCGCGTCCAGGAAGCGTTCTGCGGCAGGATGTCACCGGGTTGATTTGGGCGATGAAGGTGCCGCAAGGCCGAATTGAAATCCGGAAATTTCTCGCGCGCGATCCAGGCTTCGTCCTGCCATTCGGGAATCGCAGGCAGGCGAGTGAGCGCGCTGTCCATTGCGCGGCGGACATTGCCCAGTGCCAACCCTTCGGTGAGGGGATAAACCGGCTCGACCAACGGAAGCGCGGCAAAGCCGGCCTCGTCGACGACGCGGTCGGGATGAACCATGTGCAGCGTGCCGTCGTAGAATTCGGCAGTACCGGAGACGTATCGCGTCTCGCCGACCGGTAGCAGATTCTCCAGATAGTCGCGGCGCGCGTTGAAAAAAGTGAGGGTAATGTCGCCGGTATCGTCGTGCGCGTAGATGCGGTAGGGCGCACGCGAACGATGCGGCGGCGAAGGGCGGTGCTTGTCGACCGTCACCGAAACGGTGACGACCTGGCCCGGCTGCACGTCGCGCAATTTAGGACGTGCGCGCCTGTCGATCACGCCCGACGGCAAGTGGAACACGAGGTCGACGACACGCGGCGCGTCGCGGTCGAGCAGTCGCGCATAGAGTTTCTCAAGCTTTGGGCCGACGCCCGTCAGGCTCCTGAGCGAAGCGAACAGAGGATTGAGCGCGAGCGGCCGCATGCGCACATGCTGGCTTGTG
>DASSYU010000006.1:0-14685 GCA_035703125.1 Pseudolabrys sp.
TCTTTTGGTGACCACATCCGGCAATCTCAACTCGCCACGCAGCGCCTTTTCGATCGAGTCAGCGATGCGGTGCCCGCGGCGCTCTTCGTCTTCGTCGCGGTCGAATTCGCGTGACAACGAGATGGTATCGAGCGCACGGCCATCGGTGGTGGTGTAGATCTGGGCGTCGACAATGTTGGCCCCCGCCAAGGCGCAGGCGCCCGCGATAATCGACAGCAGCCAAGGATGGTCGGGCGCAAGCAGCGTAAGCTCCGTCACGGCACGCTCGGCATCGAACGAGATAGATGTTGCAAGACGCTTGTCGGCGTCTTCGGTGGCGCGCACGAAATTGGCATGTTCGATCTTGTGTGGCAAATCGACCTTGAGCCAATAGGCCGGATAATGCTTGGCGATATAGGCTTCGAGCCGCTCCTGCGGCCAGTTCTTCATCGCCTCGCGGAATTCATTCTGCGCGATGGCGACGCGCTGGGCGCGGTTGACCTCGGAGAAGCCGCCGGTCAGCACAGGTTCGGTCTCGTAGTATAGTGTGCGGGTCAATTGAGCCTTCCAGCCGTTCCACACGCCGGGGCCGACCGCGCGGATATCCGCGGTCGTTAGAATCGTAAGTAACTTGAGTCGTTCGGCCGACTGAACGGTGGCGGCGAAGTTCTCGATCGTCTTGCGGTCGGACAGATCGCGCGACTGCGCAACGCTCGACATTACAAGATGGTTCTCTATCAGCCATGCTACGGTGTCGGTGTCGGCGGCGGAAAAACCCATGCGTGGGCAGAACCGCCGCGCGACACGCGCGCCAGCAATCGAGTGGTCTTCCGGCCTGCCCTTGGCGATGTCGTGCAGGAACAGCGTGACATAGAGCAGCTTGCGATGCTCGGGCAGGATCTTGTGAATCAGTTCGTTTGCGAGCGGCGACTCAGTGCTGCCACCCCGCTCGATCTCGGCAAGCACGCCGATGCAGCGCAGCAAGTGCTCGTCCACCGTATAGTGATGGTACATATTGAACTGCATCATCGCGACAATCTTGCCGAAGGCCGGCACGAGGCGGCCGAGCACACCCGCTTCGTTCATGCGCCGCAAGACGGTCTCCGGGTCGTTCTTCGACGTCAGGATTTCTAGGAATAGTTCGTTAGCCTCCTCGCTTTCGCGCAGCTTGGCTTCGACCAATTTGAGCGAGCGGGTGATCGCGCGCATGGCGTCGGGGTGGAAGGCCAGATTATGCTTCTGCGCCAGATGGAAAATGCGGATCAGGTTGACCGGATCGCGCTTGAAGCCGTTCGGATGCGCGAGCAAGATGCGGTTCTTATCGACAATAAAATCCTCGCTCTCAGCAAGCTTACGCCGTTTCACCGGTCGAAAGCGCTCCATGACACGGCTGAGCACCGGTACGCTCTTGGCGTGGCTGTCTTCCAACTCTGCACACAAGATAGCCGTCAGATCGCCAACGTCCTTGGCGATCAGAAAGTAATGCTTCATGAAACGCTCGACGTCCTGCAGCCCGGGGTGCTCGGTGTAGCCGAGCCGCACCGCAATCTCGCGCTGGATATCGAACGACAACCGCTCTTCGGCGCGGCCCATGAGAAAATGCATGTGGCAGCGCACCGACCAGAGGAAGTCCTCGCAGCGCCGGAACAGCTGATATTCTTGCTTGTCGAAGACTCCACGCTTGATCAGCTCCACCGGCTCGCGCACGCGGTAGACGTACTTAGCGATCCAGAACAGCGTGTGCAGGTCACGCAGTCCGCCTTTCCCGTCTTTTACGTTCGGCTCGACCAGATAACGTGACTGCCCGCTGCGGCGGACGCGGTCTTCACGTTCGGCAAGCTTGGCCGCGACAAATTGGGTAGCGGTGTTGCGAACGATGTCCTTGTCGAAGCGGGTCACCAGCTCGTCAAATAATTTGCGGTCGCCGAGCAGGAAGCGCGCTTCGAGAATAGCGGTGCGGATGGTCATGTCCGCCTTGGCCTGGCGGATGCACTCGTCAACCGAGCGGGTGGCGTGACCGACCTTGAGGCCGAGATCCCACAGGCAATAGAGAATGGCCTCGGCGATCGACTCACCCCATGCGGTCTGCTTGTATGGCAACAAGAACAACAGATCGATGTCTGAGCCCGGCGCCTGCAGCCCGCGGCCGTAGCCGCCGGTCGCCACGACCGCCATGCGTTCGGCTTCGCTGGGATTTTGCGAAGGATAAAGGTGTCTACGCGCGAATTCGAACAGGATGCGGATGACCTCATCTTCCATCCTGCAGAGACGCTCGGCACAGCGCCGCCCGTGACGGTCTTTGAGCAGCAGTTGCTCGGCCTTGGCGCGCCCGTCGGTCAATGCAACCTTGAGCCTCTGCGCCACCAGCGAACGCAGGTCGCGCTCGTTGCCCGTGTGAGCCTTGGCGAGCTTCTCCAGGTCGGCGATGATCGCACGCGCGTCAATGAGTTCGCTCGACCCACGCGCGGTTCGTTCGGTAGCCGGATGGTGTTCCTGGTCGAGCGTAAGTGATGCCATGGGTCCATCGGATAGCGGAGGCGGGGCGGTAAGTCACCCGGCGGGCAGAGATATTTCTCGCGATGCCCGATTTTGAGGCATCCATGAGGTTGGTGACGGAGGCCGCGGACTGTGGTTCGGTGTCGGAGCAATCCAGCGATGCGGGGAGAGTAAACACGATGCGCATGTTCCAGGTCTGCGTTTGCGGTCAGCCGTTGCAGCTCAATGAGCAGCCCACGCCTGAGCCGAAAGGCACAGAAGTCCTGTTGAAGGTCCTGGCCGCAGGCGTCTGCCACAGCGATCTGCATCTCGCCGACGGCTGGTTTGATCTCGGCGGCGGCAAACGGATGAGCCTCGCCGATCGCGGCATGAAGCTTCCGGTTACGCTCGGTCACGAAAATGTCGGCGAGGTCGTCGCCTTCGGCCCCGACGTCAAGGGGGTCAAGGTTGGTGATCGTCGGCTTGCACATCCATGGATCGGCTGCGGCACCTGCGGCCCATGTCAGCGCGGCGAGGAAAATCTCTGCCGCGCCATGCGCAGCCTCGGCGTCTTTGCAAACGGTGGTTACGCCGATTACCTGATTGTCCCGCACCCACGCTATCTGTTCGATATCGGCGACCTGCCGCCCGAGCGCGCCGCGCCGCTCGCATGTTCCGGCGTTACGACATATGGCGCCCTGAAGAAAATATTGACGCTGAAGAGCGAGCCGGCGGTGATCATCGGCGCCGGTGGTCTCGGGCTCATGTGCCTTGCTCTGCACAAGGCGATGGGAGGGCACAGCGCCATTGTGGTCGATATCGATCCCGCAAAACGCGACGCCGCGAAAAAGGCAGGTGCTGCAAAAGTCGTTGACGGTGGCGCGGCTGATGCATCACAGCAAATTATCGATATGACCAACGGTGGCGCGTGGGGCGTGATCGATCTTGTAGGGTCGTCGCAGAGTGCGCGCGTCGGCTATGACAGCCTGATCAAGGGCGGCAAATACGTCGTTGTTGGGCTTTACGGTGGCGACCTGACGGTGCCGTTGCCGCCGATCCCCATGCGTGCGCTGACGATCCAGGGTTCCTATGTTGGCAGCTTGCCCGAGATGAAGGAGTTGATCGAGCTTGTCCGGCGCACAGGAATCCCGCCGGTGCCTGTTGCAACTCGTCCGCTTGAGGATGTGAATGCGGTGATGGATCAGCTTCGCGCCGGCAAGGTGATCGGCCGCGTAGTGCTGACGCCGAATTGAGGAACGCGGCATGAATGCGAACGAACTGCGCGCGCTGCAGGCGCCGATCAAGGAGCGTTACAAAAACGAGCCGAAAGCGGCTTACATAACGCTCAAAGCAAGCGGTCATCTCGACAACGCTAACATTGCTTGCAAGGTTGAAACAGGACGCGCGCTCGCCGTCGCTGGCCTGCATCCGGCAACGGGCGGCTCAGGTCTGGAACTTTGCTCCGGTGACATGCTGCTGGAGGCTTTGGTCGCTTGCGCCGGTGTCACCATGAAGGCCGTGGCGACCGCGCTCGATATTCCGCTCAAGTCAGCGAGCGTCTCGGCGGAAGGCGATCTTGACTTTCGCGGCACGCTCGGCGTTGCCAAGGATGCGCCGGTCGGTTTTGCGCAAATCCGCCTGCACTTCGAACTCGATACCGATGCGCCACAAGACAAGATCGACCAACTGCTCAAGCTCACCGAGCGCTATTGCGTGGTCTATCAAACGATCAAGAACGGACCGCCGGTCGACATAAAGCTTTCGCGCGTCTAGTGGCGGACGATCTGCTATGCATGGTTGCAACTTGCGCCGCGTTTGATGGCGTGGTCATGTGCGCCGCCCAAGATGCCTCCCGACCTGTATTTTGCCCTCACGCTCATCGTGAAAATGGCCATCACCGCCGCTTTCGTTCTGGCGGCGACAGTCACGGCCGAGCGTGCCGGCCCGCTGGTCGGCGGGCTGGTGGCGACGCTGCCGATCGGTGCGGGGCCGGTTTACGTATTTCTTGCGCTCGATCACGACGCACAATTCATCTCGCAAAGCGCGGTGGCGAGCCTTGCCGTCAATGCGGCCAATGTCATCTTCGCAGTAGTCTATTGCGTGCTGGCGCAGCGGCGGTCGCTCGCCGTCAGTCTGGGCGGCACCTATATCGTGTGGATCGTGCTGACGGCGATTATTACTGCCAGCCATTGGTCGCTTGGTCCCGCGCTTTTGATCAACGCAGCCGCGATTGTGGTGGGGATGTGGGTCGTTCGGCCATTCCGCCACACGCGCATGCCGCGGCAGCAGCCGCGCTGGTATGACTACGCACTGCGCGCGCTGATGGTCGCAGTCCTGGTGGGCATTGTCGTCACATTCAGCTTCCGCATCGGCTCATATGGCAGCGGCCTGCTGGCGGTCTTTCCGGTCGTGCTGACCAGCATCATACTCATTCTGCATCGGCGCGCCGGCGGGAAGCCGACGGCGGCGGTGCTCGCCAATGCGCCGCTCGGCCTGCTCGGTTTTGGCATAGCCTGTATGGTGCTGCATCTGACCGCCGAGCCCTTGGGTGTCCTGGCAGGGCTTTCGCTGGCGCTGGTGACCTCGATCGGCTGGAGCCTTGCGGTTCTGGCAGCGCGCCGGCACGGAGTCGCAGTTTAACCCATGTCCCTGTTCCTGTTCGGATTGCTGCTGAAGATCGCAATGACCGCCTCGATCGTGGTGGCTGCATCAATCATCGTGGAGCGCAGTGGTCCGTTCATTGGCTCGCTCGTCGCGGCGCTGCCGACCGCCGGCGGCGCGGCAATGATTATCCTCGCGCTTGAGCATCCGCCCGGATTCATCGCACAGAGTGCAGTGGGAAGCCTGATCGCGAACGCCGCCTGCGCGTTCTTTGCGCTGACTTATGCCGCGCTGGCGCAACGACATTCACTGCAGCTCAGCCTCGGAGGCGCATTCCTCGTGTGGCTTGTCATCGTATTCTTGTTGCGCTTGGTGGAGTGGAATGCCATCGGTGCGGTGCTGCTGAACGCCGTCGTCTATCCGATCGCGATAGCCGCTGCGGGCCGCTTTCGAATCGCCGGCGAGGTGAAGCGTGTCGAGTTGAGCGGCGCTGACCTTGCGTGGCGCGCCGGCGTGGTAACGCTCTGTGTCGTGCTCGTAACAGCGGCGAGCAGCTCGATCGGTTCCTATTTTTCGGGCACGTTCGCCTTCTTCCCGGTGGCCATGGGCTCGTTCTTCATCATCTTGCATCCGCGCATCGGCGGACCGGCTGCGGCAAGCGTCGCTGCGCACGTGCTCACGCCGCTGATCGGGCTGGGCCTCGGCCTGCTCGCCGTGCATCTGCTGGCCGTGCCGGTTGGCGTGTGGTGGTCCTACGCAATCGGACTGAGCATTGGCATCGGCTGGAACGCGCTGCTGTGGGCCCTGCGTCAGCGCAAACTAGTGCCGTAACCCTTCCTCCAATGCCTTGATCTGCAATGCGAGGTAGCGCGAGAAAATCCGGCACTGCGCGAGGCTTCCGGCCGTGAACCAGAGTCCGGGCTGCGCCGTGCGCCGCCACATGTTGTGCAGCTCGCCGCCCTCGTCGAAGCCCCAGACCGGGCCGATGCGGTCGGCAATGGCATCGCCGAGGTAGCGGCGGACGGTTTCCTGCTGGTTCTTGTATCCGGTGGCCAGCACCAGAAGTTCGGCGGGCACGATGCTTCCGTCGCGCAGGCGCGCGCCCTCCGGCACGAAGGTCTCGATATCGGCATACTGGAGTAGACCGATGTTGCCGGAGATGATCAATTCCGAGCAGCCGACGTTGAAGTAATAGCCGCCGCCGCGGCGCAGATACATCATCTGGAACCCGGTTTCGTCTTCGCCGAGCCAGGTATTGAATCCGCGCTCCTCGAGCGCATTGATCAGATTGTTGTCTACCTTCCGGCCTTTCGCGGTCGAGAGCTGATACGAGCGCCTCAGAACCGGATAGGGAAACGAGGTGGCAAGCAGGTCACAATCATCAAACGGAATTCCTTCCGAGTAGATCGCATAAACGCTCTGCGCTTCCTTTAGGCTCACCACATGGGTCTTGCTGCGCTGGATCATGGTGACTTTCGCGCCGTGCGCGTGCAGCTCCTGCGCAACGTCATGACCGCTGGTGCCGGTCCCGAGCACCAGCGCCCTGCGGCCATTCCATTGCTCGGCGTTCTTGAAGTCGCCCGAGTGCACCTTGGTGCCGGCGAACCTGTCGAGGCCCGGCAGGTCAGGCGTGTAAGGGATGCTGCTTACCCCGGTCGCAAAGACGAGGTGGCGTGGCCGCATGACGCGTTCCGTCCCGTCGCTTCGGCGCAACGTGACGCGCCATTCCGCTTTCTTGTCATCATAAGTGCCTGCAACGAGTTCATTGCCGGTCCAGAAGTTGAGCTCCATCGCCTCGACATAGGATTCGAACCAGTTGGCGAGCTTGTCCTTCGGGATGTAAATGGGAAAGGTCGGTGGGAACGGCAAATAGGGCAGGTGGTTGACGTGCACTTCATTGTGCAGCGTCAGCGAATGATAGCGCGTGCGCCAGTTGTCGCCGACGCGTCCGTGCCGATCGACGATCAGCGTGTCGATGCCAAGCTGACGAAGGCGCGCAGCAATTGACAGCCCGGCCTGCCCGCCGCCAACGACGATGACGGTGGGATCGCTTTCGGAGAATGCGCGCTGCTTTTTCAGGCGATCGGCCCAGTTCTCCGCGCCGAAGTCGCGCGTCGAATCGGGCTCGCCACGCCGTTTGAATTCATCTTCGTGGCCTCTGAGCTCCTGCAGATTCGTATTTAGGGTCCAGGCGCGCAGCTTGCCCTGGCTGTCGGGTCTCAGTCGCAGCACTCCCGCGCAGGGACCGAAGGCGCTTTCGAATTCGAACAGCGCTTCGATATTTTCAATGTCGGCGCGGGATATCCAGCGCGGCGGCGTTCGCTTGTCTGGAATATGAAAGTTTCTCGCCTGCGTGCGCGACAGCGTCTCACGTAGGGTCGCTTCGATCGCGGACCGGCCGGCCATCGTCTGGATGTTCCAGGTGAAAGCCAGGACATCCCGCCAGAGGCCGTCATCCAGAAACAGTCGAGCTGCCGCGGCGGCGTCTTGTGCTGATAACGCGGCCTCGAAGCTCACAAGCCAGCGTTGCGCCTCCGCCAGCGCGGTTGTCTGCTTCCTCTCGGCAACATTCATCATGATGTCTAAGGTTTACGCGTACCCTTAAGCTTCGCTTTTAACATATAAAGTGCTTCCATCGCTTCACGCGGCGACAGGTCGTCGGGATTGATCGCGGCGAGGGAGGCGACAAGCAGATCCTCCGCCGATTCAGGCTTATCCTGCGGTGTCTTCTGGGGAACCGCGAACAGCGGCAGATCCTCAAAACCCTTGGGCGCGGTGCGGTCTTCCTGCTCCAGCTTGGAGAGCACCAGTTTGGCGCGCTCGATCACGCTCGGCGGCAGGCCGGCAAGCTTCGCGACCTGGATGCCATAAGAGCGGTCGGCGGCGCCCGCAACGACCTCGTGCAGGAAGACGACGTCGCCCTGCCATTCCTTCACGAGCACCGTTGCATTGTGCAGCCGGTCGAGCCGCCCGGCGAGCGCGGTCAACTCGTGGAAGTGGGTGGCGAACAGTGCCCGGCACTTGTTGACGTCGTGCAAATGCTCAACGGTTGCCCATGCAATCGACAGCCCGTCGAAGGTGGCAGTGCCGCGGCCGATCTCGTCGAGGATCACCAGCGCGCGTTCGCCCGCCTGATTGAGGATGGCGGCGGTTTCTACCATCTCGACCATGAACGTCGAACGCCCGCGCGCAAGATCGTCCGCAGCGCCGACGCGCGAAAACAGCTGATCGACGACGCCGATATGCGCCCGCCGGGCCGGAACGAAACTGCCCATCTGCGCGAGGACTGCGATCAGCGCGTTCTGCCGCAGGAAGGTTGATTTGCCGGCCATGTTGGGGCCGGTGAGAAGCCAGATACGGCCCGCTCCGGTTTGCGGCGGTGGCGAAAGATCGCAGTCATTGGCAATGAACGGCGTGCCGTCGCGCGACAACGCCTGCTCCACCACCACATGACGGCCCCCGTCGACAGCGAATGCGTGGCTGTCGTCGACCTGCGGTCGTACGTAGTCGCGCTCGACGGCAAGATGCGCGAGCGCGCTTGCGACGTCCAGGGTGGAAAGCGCTTCGGCGCATTCCTTGATGTTGATTCCCTGCGCCATCATGGCCGCTGCCAGCCGCTCGAAAATCTCGAACTCAAGGCCGAGCGCGCGTTCGGCGGCGCTGGCGATCTTCGCTTCCAGCTCTCCGAGCTCGGTGGTGGTGAAACGCACCTGTCCGGCGAGTGTTTGGCGGTGAATGAATGTGCCGTTGAACGGCGCGCTCATCAGGCGTTCGCCGTGTTGCGCCGTCACTTCGACAAAGTAGCCGAGCACGTTGTTGTGTTTGATCCTGAGGATGCGGATTCCGGTATCCTCTGCGTAACGCGCTTGCAGCGCCGCGATGACCCTGCGCGACTCATCCCGGAGCGCGCGGGTCTCGTCGAGAGCCCTGTCATAGCCTTCGCGGACAAATCCACCGTCGCGTTTGAAGGCCGGCAGCTCCGCGGCGAGCGCGGCGGACAATTCAGCCGCGAGCATGCCGTCCGGCTTGCGGCACGCTTGCATCGCGCTCGCGATCTCGGCCGGTTTATCTTTGAGCGAAGCAAGCGCGCGGGCAAGGTCGGCGGCCGCCAGCATGCCATCGCGGATGGCGGCAAGGTCGCGCGGCCCGCCGCGGCCAACGGCCAATCGCGACAGCGAGCGGGCGAGATCGGGTGCGGCATGCAGGCGGGAGCGGGTTTCCGCGCGCGCCGCCGCATCGCCCGCAAAGCTCGCAACCGAGTCGAGCCGTCTGGCAATTTGTGCGGGATCGGTCAACGGTGCCGACAGCCGCTGGGCGAGCAGCCGCGAGCCGGCCGCAGTCACCGTGCGGTCGATGGCATCGAGCAAGGAGCCGCGCCGGTCTCCGGACAGCGTGCGCATCAGTTCGAGATTGCCGCGGGTCGCCTGATCGATCGCCATGCTGGCCCCGGCACTTTCGCGCAAGGGTGGCGACAGCGGCGGCCGCTGGCCAATCTGCGTGCGTTCGACATAGGTCACGCAAGCCGCGGCGGCCGTAATCTCAAGCCGTGTCAGCGCGCCGAAGGCCTCGCTGGTCGACACCGCAAAAAATGATGTCAGCCGCCGCTCAGCTGTGGCGCTGTCGAAAGCGTCGCGCGCGAGCGGGGCTACGGCCGGCAGCGAGCGCCAGAACGCGGCGAGATCGAGCTCGCCGTAAAGTGCGTCCGAGACGATGATTTCGCCGGGCTCGAGACGCGCGATCTCGGCGGACAGCGTCGCCCGGTCGCATTCGGAAACACGGAATTCACCGGTCGAAATATCGATCCAGGCAAGCGCGAAGCGGCTGTCGTCGCCGGACAGGCGCGCGCGCGCGACTGCGAGTAGATAATTGTTCCGCTTCGCATCGAGTAGCGAATCTTCGGTGAGCGTGCCGGGCGTGACCAGACGCACAACGTCACGTCGAACGACGCTTTTGGCGCCGCGCTTGCGTGCCTCGGCTGGATCCTCAAGTTGCTCGCACACGGCGACGCGATGGCCCTGCGCGATCAGACGATGCAGGTACTCGTCGGCGCGCTCGATCGGCACGCCGCACATCGGGATGTCGGCGCCGAGATGCTTGCCGCGCTTGGTCAGCACGATGCCGAGCGCGCGTGAGGCAATCTCGGCATCGGCGAAGAACAATTCGTAGAAATCGCCCATCCGGTAGAACAGCAGGCAGTCCGGATGGGCGGCCTTGATGTCCTGATATTGCTCCATCATTGGAGTGACGCGACCGGCATCGCCGTTCTGCGGCGGAATTCCGGACGCGTCAGGTTCGGGCTGGCCGATGGGTCGCGTGAGCGCCATGGGCGCGAAGGTTAGCAGAAGGCGGCCGCGCCACGAGCCGAAAGCAGGGCGTCATGCCCGGCTTTGTGCCGGGCATCCACGACTTTCTTTCGCTAAAAAGCAGAAAAGCCGATGACGAGCCTCAGCCTTTGAACATCACGCCCGTAATGCGTTCGAGATTGCCGTGCCAGACCTTTTCCTTGTCGGCTGCCGGCATATCAATGCCTTCGATAATACGCAGCGTTTCGCGCGTGTACATGGTTCCCTTTTCGGGATCGAAGGGGCAGTCGGACGCAAACACGATCTTGTCGAGATCGTAGAACGCAAGACCAGCATGCGTTGCCGGCACGCCGCCGAACACCGCGGTATCGGCGTAGAACGTGTGCTTGAAGTAATCGAGCGGCCGCTTTTTCAGGCGCTTGAGAACCAAGCTCAGATCTTCGTCCGACGTGCGTGCGCCGAGCTGGTCCCAACCCGGACCGATGCGGCCTTCCAGCATCGGTACGATGCCGCCGAAATGGTGCGTGATGATCTTCAGGTTCGGGTATTTGTCCATGATGCCCGAGAAGACGAGCCGGGCCATTGCCGCCGCGGTTTCGTAGGACCAGCCGAACGTCCACCAGATCTCGTACTTCGATTTCTTCTCGGTGAGATAGTCGGGGAAATTGGCGGCGCGCGCCGGATGCATCCAGACCGGCTTGCCGGACTTGTTCATCGCCTCGAAGAACGGCTCGAACGCCGGATCGTCGAGCGGCTTGCCGGCGATGTTGGTGTAGATCTGCACGCCCAGCGCGCCGTTCTTGAGCGCGCGTTCGGCCTCGCGCACGCCGCCATCGGGCGCAATCAGTGCCGCCTGTCCGACCCAGCCGGGAAACTGATCGGGATACTTCTGGCAGATCTCGGCGAAGCCGTCATTTACGAGCCTGGTGTATTCCTCCGTCAGCTTGCCGTCGCCCTTGGTCATGACTTCCAGCGGCGGCATCGGGTAGGAAAGGATCTGCGCATAATCCTTGAATCCGTCGACGATCTTGCGTCGGATATCGAGATCATGAATGCACGGGATCTCGCGCACGCGCTTGCCAATGTCGGCATGGCCACTCTCCACGATCTTGTTGAAGTATTTTTCCGGGATGAAATGGGTATAGGCATCGATGCGCATGTACTCGTTCTCCGTGACTTAGAACTTTCTGGATGCTGAAACCGTTCAATAGGGGGTGATGACGTTGAGCATCGCCTGCCGCTTTTCATTGATGACAGCGTTGCTCGCGCGTGAAAGTGCCTCAGGCAGGTCAGCGGACTTTTCCACGCGCTCGGCATGGGCGCCTTGTGCACGGGCCATTTCTTCGAACGGCGGTGAGGGATCGAGGTCGGCAAACGTGCGGCCATCATTCTCGCCCGCCACGCCATCCTTGAACATCGACAGCGTGGCGCGGCGAACGGCGCCGTAGCGGCTGTTATTGAATACGATCGTCAGGATGGGCAGATTCTGGACGGCAGACACCCAATGTCCGACCATCGGATTAGCGAACATGTAGGAGCCGTCGCCAAGGGTCGCGACCACAAAATTGTCGGGCGCTGCGAGCTTTACACCGAGCGCAGCGCCGAATCCCCATCCAAGTCCGCCTGCAGGCCCGAGCGCGAAGAACGTGCCCGGCTTTTCGCGCGCACAATGGTCGGGTCGCAGCGGATATTCGTTGATGATGACGGCGTCTTTGCCGACTGTTTCGCCGATTACGCGCGACAGATATTCCGGCGAAATCGTCGTGCCGGCGGCTGAATCCTTTGCCAATTGTGCGCGCCGTGTCCGCATACGTTCGGTCAGGCGCGCGCGGCGGGCCGCGATGCGTGCGTCCGCCATCTGCAGACGCGGCTCGACGGCGCGCGCAAGCGCATCGAGAGCCTGTGCAGGGCCGGCCTGCAAAGCGAGATCGCTTGGGAAGCTCCGCATCGGATAGCGCACATAGAACGGGTCTTCACCGATATGAGCAACGCGGCAGCCGCCAGGTGGATGTTGCAGATGCGGAATCCAAGGCACGTCGCACTCAAGCGCAATGACGAGGTCCGCATCGGCAAGCAGGGCGCCGGGCTCGAACCCGAAATGCATGGAATGGCTCGAGGGCAGGCACACCGAGCGCGGGCCGTGCGTGACGACCGGGATGGCGCAGCGCTCGGCGAGACGCTCAAGCTGGTGGACAGCTTCGGTCGGTAAGGTCGACGTTACGATCAAAGGGCGCTCGGCGGCAGCGATCCATTCGGCCAGTGTTGCGATCGTGCGGGGATCGGGATAGGCCGCGGCTGCTTGCGGTCGCGGTTTTGTCGGCCCGACCGGTTCCGGCAACGCGGCCGCGAGCGGTTCGCGCGGCAGCACCAGGTAGACCGGTCCGCGTGGATGCGCCATGGCGACTTCAACGCCGCGCGCCACGACATCTCCGATCTGCCCCGGCACGCGCAGTTCGTAATCCCACTTCACGAGCTCACGCACCATGCCAGCCTGATCGAACATCTCCTGCGCCCAGTGGATCGGACGTGAGCGCGAGCCGAATGTGCCTTTCTCGGTAATCGGCGTACGTCCGGCGGCCAGGATCAGGGGGACGCGGTCGCGCGACAGATTTGTGAGGTTGTTGATCGTGTTCGCGGTGCCGACATTCACGTGCACCATGACCGCCTGCGGGCGGCCCGTCATCATATAGGCGCCATGCGCCATCCCGACAGCGAGGTTCTCGTGAGGTACCAGAATAGGCTTCGGGACCTTAGCGTTGGTTTTCTTGGCGCGGCTGAAAGCTTCGACGATCGGCGGAAAGTCGGTGCCCGGATTGACGAAAAAATAATCCGTGCCGTGGTCGGCCAGCGCGCGCAGGAACGCTTCGGCGGCGATCGTTGGCCGTTGTCCCGTCGGTGTCGCGGCCATTTCCGCCCCTCAGACGTCCGGTTCCCGCGGACGTTATTATCGCTTGTTTTGCGGGCCCGGTTTTACTCGACCGAGGATTGGCTGACAACGGAGGCGCGCGCACCTCAGCCTTGCAGACTACTCGGCTGCAATCCGAAGCGCCGGCTGGCCATCGATCTCGGCGAGGCATTTGGTCAGGCTTTCGCCGTCTGGGTCGACCAAGGCAGCGGTGCGTGCGCTCGCAACAGCGTCGGCCGCATGCGAAGCGGGGATCTGGCCCGCCAGCGCGGGGCGGATCACGCGCGTCTCGATCGCTCGGTAGTTGGCGAGCCCGCGTGCGTGCGTGTCGCCATAACCTTTGATCAGACGTGCGCATTCGGCGACTTCCAGCGCCAACTCGGCAGAATGTTTTGCGGCTTCGCGGATCAGCCAGAGCCAGTTGTCGGTTTGTTGCTGTTCCTGCTTGTAGCGGTAGCCGTAGGGCCGCAGGAAACGGAGTTTGGCGAGCAGCCAGAAGCGCAGGTAGCCGCTGACGGAGGTGGAATTGATCTCCATTCCGAAATAAACCCGGCCAAGCCAGCCTTTGCGCTCCGCCAATCGCAGGATGGGCTGCGCCAGGAATGGCGGAAGCAATTGGCAAAATTCTTCAATACCGGGCTTGAGAAAATCGTGAACGGAAAACGGCTCGCCATTCGTGCGCAGCTCCTCGCGCGCAATGCGCTGCATGCGGGCCGGCGCAATCTTGGCCTGCGCTACGCGGACGACGTCTTCGTAAGACATGCGAACTGCAAGGTGTCGCGCGACTTCCTTCAGTAGCTTGCCTTGTGCGCCCACCGCCTGATCATCCGCAATGATGGGCCGCAGGCGATCGAGATAATGGCGGCCGTAGGCGACATTCTGGTAATTGATGAGGCGCCGTACGCCTTCGAGCCCGGTCGCCTGCGCAACGGCCGGAAACGTACGTGCCACCTCATGCTCAACGAACGCCGGCGTTGCGGCGGCCTTGTTTTTTCTTTCGGAAGGCTTGGCAGGCTGAAGTTTTGCGCGAGCGGCATCGTAACCGGCACGGAAGCCTTTCAGATTGCTGTCGATCGCCTTGCCATCCTCGCGAATGGCCGCCTCGAATTGCTCGCGCGCGAGCGGCAGCCGTCCGCAGCCGGCGATAGCGCCGAGCATCACTGCATTGATGATCGAGCCGCTTTGCTTTGCCAGGGCGTCCATGTCGACGAGCAGAGCGTCTTTCGCATGCTCGTTGATGATCTTAATGAGCTTGTCCTGATCGAAGCGTCCGTCGCCCATCGCGATCTTTTCATCCATCGCGTAGAAGCGGCTCAGCGAGCTGATGACGTGCGTGCGGTCCGGCGTGACGAAACCGTTCGCGACTGTGCGGCCGGATTCCAGCAATTCGCTTGCCACTGCGATGTCGATGTCGCCGACGCC
>DASSYU010000205.1:0-2528 GCA_035703125.1 Pseudolabrys sp.
TTCCAGCGCGTGCCGAGCGAGCAGCTTCGGACATTGATGGAGTTCGAAGCCGACCGCATGACGGGGCTCCAGCTCACCGACGAGGTCGTCTTGCCCGAGCGCAACGTCATTCTCGAAGAGCAGAACCAGCGCGTCGGCAACAATCCGCGTGCGCGTCTGACCGAGCAAATCGACGCCGCGCTCTATCTCAATCATCCTTATGGCAAGCCCGTGATTGGCTGGCGTCATGAGATGGAGCACCTGTCGCGCGACGATGCCATCGGCTTCTATCGGAGATTTTATGCACCGAACAACGCGATCGTGGTGATCGCCGGTGACGTCGATCCGCTCAAGGTGCGGGCGATGGTGGAAGAGACCTACGGCAAAATTCCGCGTCACGGCACGATCGCTCTGCGCGTGCGGCCGGAAGAGCCGCCACCGGTCGCTGTGCGGTCGCTCACGGTCGCCGACCCGCGGGTTGAGATGCCGACTTTGCAGCGTGAATACCTGGTGCCTTCCTTCCGGACAGCAAAGCGCGGTGAGTCGGAAGCACTCGAGGTGCTCTCGCACATTCTCGGCAGCGGCTCGAACAGCCGTCTTTATCGTGCGCTGGTCGTAGACAAGCAGATGGCCGTCATGGCGAGCGCCTGGTACGACGCCAACGCGTTCGATTTGTCGAAATTCGGGGTTGTGGGCGGGCCGCGCCCCGGCGTTACGCTGCAGCAGGTTGAATCGGAAATCGACGCGGTCATCGCGCAGATCGTCGACAAAGGCGTGACGCCGGAAGAACTGGAACGCACAAAAACGCGGCTGATTGCGGACGCCGTCTACGCGCAGGACAACCAGGCGACCATGGCCCGCTGGTACGGTGCCGCGCTCTCGACCGGCTCGACCGTCAACGACGTGCGGAGCTGGACCGACCGGATCCGCGCCGTGACAGCCGAGCAGGTGCAGGCCGCGGCAAAGCAATGGCTCGAAAAGCAGCGGTCGGTCACCGGCTATCTGATCAAGGACAAGAGCCCGCAGGTGGAGAAGCGCTCATGATCCGGCGCGCATGTATGCTTTTCGCCGCGGCGGTGCTGATCGCCCTGCCGAATGTCGCATCGGCGATGACGATCGAAAAGATCGTGAGTCCGTCGGGAATCGAGGCCTGGCTGGTGCGCGAGAAGTCGGTGCCGCTGATCACGTTGAATTACGCTTTCCGTGGCGGAACCAGCCAGGATGACGCCGGCAAGTCCGGGGCAGCGCATTTCGCCGCTGATCTGCTTGACGAAGGCGCCGGCGAGCTGGACAGCAAGACTTTTCATGAGCGGCTGGAAAATCACGCAATCGAGCTCGGCTTTCAGGTTGGCCGCGACACATTTCACGGCTCGCTGCGCGCGCTGAACGAGCATCGCGACGAGGCCGTCGACCTGCTGCGGCTTGCTTTGACAAAGCCGCGTTTCGACGCCGAGGCCGTCGAGCGGGTTCGCGAACAGGAATTGTCTGTCTTGCGGCGCGACACTACGAACCCCAATGATCTCGCGAGCCGCCGCTGGTGGCAAACGGCCTTTCCGGGCCATCCATACGGCCGTGAGACGAAGGGCACGCTGGAGACGATGGCGCGGGTCACGGTCGATGATCTGCGCGACTATGTGCGGCGCGTCTTCGCACGCAACGAGCTGAAAGTGTCCATCGTCGGCGATGTCGACGAGAAAACGGCGGGCGAGCTCATCGATCGCGCTTTCAGCGGCCTGCCGGCAAAGAACGATCTCAAGCCAATCCCGGATACCACGCCGCGCGGGCTCGGACGACGGATCGTGATCGACGTCGATGTGCCGCAGGCCGTAGTGACGTTCGGTGGGCCAGGGATCGCGCGCAGCGATCCTCAATTCATGGCCGCCTATATCGTGAATCATATCCTGGGCGGTGGCAGTTTTTCCTCGCGGCTTTACAGAGAGGTGCGCGAGAAACGCGGGCTTGCTTATGGCGTGTCCAACAGCCTCGTCTGGTTCCGTCACGCCGCCGTCGTTCTCGGCGGCACGGCCACGCGCGCCGATCGGACAGCCGATGCGCTCGCCGTCATCGAGCAGGAAACCAAGCGCATGGCTGAAAACGGCCCCACGGCCGAGGAGCTTGCCGCGGCAAAGTCATTCCTCAAGGGCTCGTATGCGCTCACGCTCGATACGTCCGGCAAGATTGCCGCCCAGCTCACGCAGATCCAGATCGACAATCTCGGCATCGACTATATCCAGCGCCGCAGCAGCCTCATCGACGCGGTCACCATCGAGGATGCGAAGAAAGCGGCGCGCCGACTTTACGGCAGTGGCATGCTGGTAACGGTCGCCGGCAGGCCGAAAGGTCTGCCTTCGAGCGGACCTACGGAATAGCCGTCGCGTTGTTTTCGTTGCGCCCTGCGCGCGACTCTAGGCAAATAACGGCATGGGCGTCCTTCAATCCATCGACAGTGCGCGCGAGGAAAACGTCGGCCCGCACGGCGTCAAAGCGGATGCGTTGAAGACCGCGCTGACGCGCGCGGATGGCGCGCTGGAATGGCTGCGCGCCCGTCA
>DASSYU010000025.1:0-2200 GCA_035703125.1 Pseudolabrys sp.
CTTGCGTGCATTGCGGATTCTGCACGGCCACGTGCCCGACCTATCTGCTCCTTGGCGATGAGCTCGATTCACCACGCGGGCGCATCTACCTGATCAAGGAGATGCTCGAGCAGGGCAAGCCGGCGACCCGCGACGTGGTGAAACATATCGACCGCTGCCTGTCGTGCCTCGCGTGCATGACGACCTGCCCTTCGGGCGTGCACTATATGCATCTGGTGGATCATGCCCGCGAGTGGATCGAGAAATCCTACAAGCGTCCTTTGATTGAGCGCGTGTTGCGCGCATTGCTCGCGCGCGTGCTGACGGATCCTGCTCTTTTCCGCCTCGCCGTCGTGGCGGGGCTGGTGGCGCGGCCGCTGGCGCCGGTTCTCGATCTGCTTGGCCTGCGCAGGATGGCGGCGATGCTGAAGCTGACGCCGCATCGCAAGCCGGCGCCGCCGGTCGAGCGGACCGGCAAGGTCTACCCGGCTGAAGGCAAGCGCGGGGGCCGCGTGGCACTGCTGTCCGGCTGCATCAATCCGGTGCTTGCGCCCTCGACCGATGAAGCCGCCATTCGCCTGCTCAATCGCCATGGCATCGAGGTCGTGGTAGCGGCGGGCGAGGGTTGCTGCGGCTCGCTGGTGCATCACATGGGACTTGAGGACCGGGCGCTGGCGCAGGCACGCAACAACGTCGACGCATGGATACGCGAAATCGAGGGCGATGGGCTCGATGCCATTCTGGTGACCGTGTCCGGTTGCGGGAGCACCGTGAAGGACTACGGCTTCATGCTGCGCAGCGATCCGGCCTATGCCGAGAAAGCCGCCCGCATCAGCGCGCGGGCGCGCGATGTCACGGAGTACGTCGCAACGCTTTCCTTGCAGTCCGGCAAGCTTCCCGCACCGATGACGGTTGCGTATCACGCGGCGTGTTCTCTGCAGCACGGCCAGAAGGTCATGCGCGAGCCGGTCGATCTGCTTCGCAAGGCGGGCTTCGTGGTGAAAGACATTCCGGAAGGTCATCTGTGCTGCGGTTCGGCAGGGACCTACAATATTCTTCAGCCCGCCTTGGCCAATCAACTGCGCGCGCGCAAGCTCGCCAACATCGAACCGCTGAAGCCCGATGTCATTGCGGCCGGCAATATCGGTTGCATCACGCAGATCGCCGCCGGCACAACGACGCCCGTCGTGCATACCATCGAGTTGCTCGATTGGGCCAGCGGAGGTCCGGTGCCCGGGCCGCTTGCTGCTGTCGCTAAAGCGCCGGCAAGTTAGCCGCAGCGGCCCCGATTGCATCGACATCACGGGCCGCATAGCATGCGCGATGAGATGGCCTTGGCGGCCGGAACTCTTTATGGTTTTTGCGAATAAGCAATAAGGGAGGCCGCAATGCCGGCAACTTACAAAATCCTGATCATGGGCGCGTCCTACGGGTCGCTGCTCGCATCTAAAATCTTGTACGGCGGCCATTCCGTGCACCTGGTCTGCCTGCCGGCGGAAGCGGATCTCATCAACGCGGAGGGATTTCGCGTTCGGTTGCCGGTGAAAGGCCGCAAGGATCAAGTCGAGATCGACTCGCGCAAGCTTCCGGGCAAGGTTACTGCCGGCGGTGCGGCGGGCATCAATCCGAAGGACTATGACCTGGTCGGCCTCGCCATGCAGGAGCCGCAATACCGCTCGCCCGGCGTTCGCGAGTTGCTCGACGCGGTGGCGAAGTCGAAAGTGCCCTGCATGTCGATCATGAACATGCCGCCGCTTCCCTACATCAAGCGCATTCCCGGCCTGAACTACGATGCGCTCAAGCCCGCCTACACTGACCCGAGCGTTTGGGACAACTTCGAGCCCGGCCTGTTGACACTGTGCAGCCCCGATCCGCAGGCGATCCGTCCACCGGAAGAGAAGGTCAATGTCCTCCAGGTGACGCTGCCGACCAATTTCAAGGTCGCCAAGTTCGACAACGACATGCACACCTCGATCCTGCGGCGCCTCGAGAAAGACATCGACGCGGTCCGTTACGATGCGCCGGAGGGAAAAATCGAACTGCCTGTGAAGCTGCGCGTGCACGATTCGATCTTCGTGCCGCTTGCAAAGTGGTCGATGCTACTCGCCGGCAACTATCGCTGCATCACCAAGGACGGGATGAGGACCGCGCAGGAAGCGGTGCATTCGAACATTGAAGAAGCGCGCTCGGTCTACAATTTTGTGTTCGACCTGTGCGTCAA
>DASSYU010000065.1:0-5329 GCA_035703125.1 Pseudolabrys sp.
ACCCCCAGCCTTGATCGATTGGCGGCCGAGGGCATGCAGTTCCTCTCGTTCTATGCACAGCCGAGTTGCACGCCCGGTCGCGCAGCCGTGCAAACCGGGCGCATTCCTAATCGCAGCGGAATGACGACAGTGGCATTCCAGGGCCAGGGCGGCGGCCTGCCGGCGGCGGAATGGACGCTCGCTTCGGTTCTCAAGACCGGAGGCTACAAGACGTTCTTCACCGGCAAATGGCATCTCGGCGAAGCCGACTACGCGCTCCCCAATGCGCAGGGCTATGACGAGATGAAGTACGCAGGTCTTTATCACCTTAACGCGTACACATACGGCGATCCGACCTGGTTCCCGGACATGGACCCCGAGCTCCGCGCGATGTTCAACCGCGTCACCAAAGGCGCGTTGTCCGGAAATGCAGGCCAGCCCGCGAAAGAGGAATTCAAAATCAACGGCCAGTACGTCAACACACCGGTCATCAACGGCAAGGAGGGCGTCGTCGGCATTCCGTTCTTCGATGAATATGTCGAAAAAGCTTCGCTCGATTATCTCGACCGCAATGCACGCTCGACGCAACCGTTCTTCATGAGCATCAATTTCATGAAGGTGCACCAGCCGAACATGCCGGCGCCCGAGTTCCAACACAAATCGCTTTCGAAGAGCAAATATGCCGACTCGGTTTTGGAGAACGACACGCGCATCGGCAGGATACTGGAGAAGGTTCGTGCCCTTGGCCTCGACAAGAATACCTATGTCTTCTGGACAACGGACAACGGCGCCTGGCAGGACGTCTATCCTGACGCGGGCTATACGCCGTTCCGCGGCACCAAGGGTACGGTGCGGGAAGGCGGCAACCGTGTTCCGGCCTTTGCCTGGGGTCCGAGGATCAAGGCGGGCTCGAAGAGCTCTGATATTGTTGGCGGCCTTGATTACATGGCTACGTTTGCCGCACTTGCCGACATAAGGCTGCCGGAAAACGATCGCGCCGGTCAGCCGATCATCTTCGACAGTTACGATATGTCGCCGGTCCTATTTGGCACCGGAAAGTCGGCGCGCAAGGATTGGTTCTATTTCACCGAGAACGAGCTGACTCCTGGTGCTGCGCGTGTCGGCAACTACAAAGCGGTGTTCAATCTCCGTGGTGACGACGGCGCAAAGACTGGCGGTCTTGCCGTTGATTCAAACCTCGGTTGGAAGGGTGCTGAGGCCTATGTTGCCACCGTGCCGCAGGTCTTCGACCTGTGGCAGGACCCGCAGGAGCGCTACGACATTTTCATGAACAACTACACAGAGCGCACTTGGGTGATGATAACCGTCAGCGATTCGATCAAGAAACTGATGGCCACTTACGTGAAGTATCCGCCGCGCAAACTGCAAAGCGAAAGCTATTCGGGTCCGGTCACGCTCACGAACTATCAAAGATTCCAGTGGGTACGAGAGCAGCTCGCGAAGGAAGGTGTGAATATCGCAATGCCCACCGGCAATTGATGAGAGGCGCTCGACAGCCCCGGAGAGCATCCGGGGCTGTCGCGTACGTACCCCGAAATGGAGGCTGTAATGCGCGGCTATGTTCACAGGCGTGCAGTGCTGACGGGGCTTCTGACCTCTGTCGCAGCAACACTCGTGGTCAAAACTACGGCGCTGGCGCAGGGAAACCCGCTTCTGTCGTGGAAGGACGGCAAGGCCAGGCAGTCGATTCTGGATCTTGTCGCCACCGTGACGCGCGAGGGTTCACCCGGTTTCGTTCCCGCACCGCAACGCGTGGCGACCTTCGACAATGACGGCACATTGTGGTGCGAACAACCGATGTACGTTCAGTTTGCCTTCGCGCTTGATCAGGTGAAAGCCCGCGCGCGCGAGCACCCGGAGTGGAAGAAGAAGCAGCCCTTCAAGGCGGTTCTCGATGGTGACATGAAGGCGCTTGCTGCAACGGGTGAGCGTGGCCTGGTTGAGATAGTCATGGCGACGCATGCCGACATGAGCACCGAGGACTTCGAGCGTGTCGTCACGGACTGGCTTTCGAAGGCGCGCCATCCGCGATTCAAACGTCCGTACACCGAGCTCGTGTACCAGCCGATGCTGGAATTGATGGCGTATCTGCGCGCGAA
The DNA here is from genome assembly GCA_035703125.1 of Pseudolabrys sp. Lineage (GTDB taxonomy): Bacteria > Pseudomonadota > Alphaproteobacteria > Rhizobiales > Xanthobacteraceae > Pseudolabrys. The sequence continues at coordinate 2,100 of DASSYU010000065.1, forward strand.
CGGTTTCAGAACCTACATCGTGTCGGGTGGCGGTATCGAATTCATGCGGCCGTGGACGGAGCGAGTCTACGGCATACCGCCGGCGCAGGTCGTGGGCTCGAGCATCAAGACAAAGTTCATGCTGCGCCGGGACATTCCGATCCTGCTTCGTCTCCCGCAGGTGAATTTCGTCGATGACGGACCGGGCAAGCCCGTCGGCATCAACGCGCATATCGGTCAGCGTCCGATCGCGGCGTTCGGAAATTCGGACGGCGATCTGCAGATGCTGCAATGGACCACCAAGGGCGCGGCCACGCCGTGTCTTGCGCTCATTGTGCACCATACCGACGGCGAGCGCGAATACGCCTACGACCGGAAATCTCATATCGGCCGGCTCGACAAGGCATTGGATGCAGCCACGATCAACAACTGGACCGTGGTCAGCATGAAAGACGACTGGACGAAGATCTTTCCGTTCGAGTGAGCAGCCTCGTCCACTTTTTTCGGCAGCGGCAGCAGCGTCATCTATGAAGTGGTCGCGAAACCGAGCTGATGCTGCTTCCAGGCGGTCGAAGGCGTGGATTGCGCTCGCTGTGCTGGGGACTGCGGTCCTCATCTATGGATTGACCGCTTATATTTTGCTGCCGCGAGCGTGGACGCACTACGAGCATCAAAAAGGACTCGCTGGGCTTACGATGGTGACGCACACGTCGCAGGGCATTCCGGGTGATGCGATCAACGTAGGGCTGGTCGGAACGCGTGAGGACGTGCTCTGTGCCATGCACGCGGCCGGCTGGTACCCTGCCGATCCCAATCACGTTTCGCTCAATTGTCGAAATTGTCGGCAGCGTCGTCCTGCGCCGACCGTACAAGGACGCGCCGGTGAGCCCGCTTTACTACCAGGGCAGACGTCAGGATCTTGCGTTTGAAAAACCTGTGGGCGAAAGCGCCGACCGGCGCCATCACGTCCGCTTTTGTGAGGTTCTCAAGCAGGGCGATGAAAATCGCCCGGTGTGGCTTGGCTCAGCAACATTTGATCGCGACGTGGGACTCAGCCGCTACACCGGACAGGTCACGCATCACATTGCACCCGATATCGATGCGGAACGCGACGGGCTCACGAATGATCTTAAGAAGTCCAAGGTTGTCGAAGCGGTCTACGAGGTTTCCGGCGTTGGGCCGACCTTCATGGGCCGGAACGGAGAAGGCGACCGGTACTTTACTGACGGTGAGGTCAAGGTCTCCCGCCTGGTCTCGGGCTGTGATCGGAAGGTCGAAGCGGCTGTCGAACTGAAGAATCCACCCTTGGTCGATTTGAAAAACGAAACATGGAAGACATTGCAGGGTTATTGCGGGCCGGTGCGGCAGCCAAATGAATTTTGGCAGACGCTCTGACTGATGTGATCGAAGGTGCTGCCAGGAGGGATAAGGAGAGACCCATGAAAACAGTTCTTGTTTCGATTGGACTATGCCTTGCCGCGACGGCAGTGCATTCAATGCCGCTCTCGCTCTTGAATGCGAATGGGGTTCAACCCGTAATCGCGGTCGCCGATCAATGCGATGATCGCTGCGGATCGTTCCGTTCGCACAGGGGGTATTGGTATGCACCCAGAGCCGGCTACAGCGGCGGCTACGTTACGGTGCGTGATCCGCTGATACAGCGACGTGCTTTCTGCCCATTCGGATCATACGTCGCCTGCGTGGTGTCCGGCGCGTTTTGTATCGATCGGTGCCATTGAGAGTTGCGGACGACCCGAATTTAAAAGTCCGGGTGAAGAATGCTCTCCATACTGTTTCCGATGTCCGCGGGTATGTAGGCGCCACCGACATCGGAATCGATCGTCTGAATGGAATTCCACGGCTGACCGCTGGGAGCATTGCCGCCGACGCTCGCCCCGGTCTGGTATCTGGCAAAGGCTTCCGGCGTGCCCACGTAGGCGCAATTGCAGCGGGCGGCGTCGGCATAGACGTAGTAGAGCTTCCCGTCTTTTCGCCGCGTTACGAGTTTGTCCGGCGGCAGCGACCGGAGAATTCTCACTTTCTCAGGTGTCGTCGCATATTTCACGACAAAACCTGCCTGCGTGAAGAGGTTGTCCGGAATCACGATTGTCTGTTGCTGGGCCGCCGCCGGCGAAAGAATGCCGGTCAGCAATGAAAATCCAAGCGCGATGCGGCGGATCGACATTGTGAGCCCCTTACGACGACGTGCTGCTGGACGCTAGTTATTGGGCGGCGGCGGCATTGCACCGAGTCCCGGCGGCGGTCCTGGATCCTGCGACTGGAGCGGCAGCAGCCCCTGCGCATTTTCCGAAGACGGCCCAAAAAGTGGCGCAAACAGCGGTGCTCGTTGCCCCGAGTTTGGTGCATTTCCTGCAGGATTGAGGATGCATTCGCCACCGACGCCGCTGATCGTCTGCTGACATTGCTGCTGGCTATAGAAGTTGCATTGCATCGTGCCGTTATTGTCCATGATGGCGCACCAGGGTGGATTCTGCGCGTAAGTCCCGTCGGTGATCGACAGAATAGCCGCGCCGGAAATGATTACAGCTGCGAATGATCTCAGCATCGCGGCTCCAGATGCGCCAGTGTCTCATCGTGGCCCGAAAAGACCAACCTAGGCCATTGCCCTTTGGGGCAACTTGGACCAGGGGCCTGGTTTTGGAACAATGGGTCTAACGGTCGCTCATTTCTGTGAGGATAACGTCCAAAGCCCGCAGCTGTTTCCTCATCCCACTGCTCGACGACTGGCAACCGGAGAACCGGCCATGAAAATTCATCGACTGTTATTACTCAACCTGTTTGTGATGCTCATCGGTATGGGGATCGTGCCTCACCAGGCATTCGCCCAGGCACAGAGCAAGCCGAACATCCTCTTCATCATGGGCGACGATATCGGCTACATGCAGCCAAGCATCTACCATCGTGGCCTGATGGTCGGCGAGACACCGAACATCGACAAGATCGGCCAGGACGGCGCGATGTTCACCGACTACTACGCCGAGCAGAGCTGCACGGCCGGGCGCAACGCCTTCTTCACCGGGATGCATCCGCTGCGCACCGGCATGATCCCGCCGCAACTCCCCGGCAGTCCGTCCTATCTGCGGCCCGGCACCCCGGCGCTCGCCAAGTTCCTGCTTGATCTCGGCTACAATACCGGCGAGTTCGGCAAAAATCATTTGGGCGATCACACCGATGCCCTGCCGACGGCACACGGCTTCCAGGAATTCTGGGGTTACCTGTATCACCTCGAC
>DASSYU010000445.1:0-2264 GCA_035703125.1 Pseudolabrys sp.
CGCCGGCGGCCGCCTGCAGCTCGGCATCAGCCGCGGCTCGCCCGAGCAGGTGATCGACGGCTTCCGCTACTTCGGTTACGTGCCGCCGGAGGGCATGACCGACGCCGACATGGCGCGGCGCCACACCGAGGTCTTCCTCGAACTGCTGCTCGGCAAGGGCTTCGCCAAGCCCCATCCAAACCCGATGTTTCCGAACCCGTCCGGGCTCCTGCGCCTCGAGCCTTATTCCGAGGGCCTGCGCGAGCGCATCTGGTGGGGCGCCGGCACCAATGCGACGGCGCAATGGGCGGCCAAGCTCGGCATGAACCTGCAAAGCTCGACGCTCAAGATCGACGAGAGCGGCAAGCCGTTCCACATCCAGCAGGCCGAGCAGCTCAGGCTCTATCGCGCGGCGTGGAAGGAGGCGGGGCACGCGCGCACGCCGCGGGTGTCGGTCTCCCGCAGCATCTTCGCGCTGACCGACGACCGCGACCGCATGTATTTCGGACGCGGCGGCGAGGAGGGGGATCAGATCGGCATGCTCAGCCAGACCGAGCGCGCCATTTTCGGCCGCAGCTATGCCGACGAACCGGACAAACTCATTGCGCGGCTCAAGAGCGACGAGGCCATCGCGGAAGCCGATACTTTACTGCTGACCGTGCCGAACCAGCTCGGCGTCGACTACAACGCCCACGTCATCGAGGCGATCCTGAAGCACGTCGCGCCGGGGCTCGGCTGGCGGTGAGGCGCCTTGTCTGACCGGTGTACGCTGGCCGCCCCTTCCGCTCATTCCCGCCCCCGCCTGCGCGGGGCAGGCTCCAGCGGGAATCCAGGCCGACGCGCAAAGACACTGAGACTCGCTGCTGGACCCCCGCTTTCGCGGGGGTGAGCGGACCATCGTGCAGTCCGTGCCCACTGCGCAGCGTCATTCCGGGTTCGCGCTTTCAGCGCGCCCCGGAATGACAAGGTTTATGTTGATCGCGCCTTCCGCTCATTCCCGCCCCGGCCTGCGCGGGGGCAGGCCCCAGCGGGAATCCAGTGCCTCACCTCGGCAGCCCTGCCTTCACGAGTCCGTCGCGCAGGTGCTCCCTGTCTGAGCGCTGCTGATAGTGCAGCGTGTCCAGAAAGCCCTCGGCCGTGAAACCCGGCTCCCGCTGCAGCACCTCCTGAGCATGGGCGCGGGCGGCGGTGTTGTTTCCCAACTGCGCGGACGATGCGGCCAGAAAAGCGTGATGCGTGTGATCCGGCGTCGTCAGCTTGCTGAAGGACTGGATCGCATCGGCATAAAGCCGCGCGGTATACTGGGCGCGGCCAAGATGACTCCAGAAGCGCTGCGGATGATACGGGTTCAACCGCATCGCCCGCTGAATCCACTCGATGCCTTCCGTCGGGCGTCCCAGCCAGGTCAGCATCTCACCCTGCTGGACGACGATGAGATCGCTGTTCGCGTTCAGGCTCAACGCACGGTCCTGATGATAGACGGCCTTGTCATATTCATGGAAGGTCAGCTTGAGCGCGGCCAGGATCCGGTGCACGTCGGCATCGTTGTCGTCCAGCGACAGCGCCGTCTGGACCTCCTCGGAGATCTCGCGAACGCTGGCGTCGATGTCTTCGACCCAGTTGTTCAACCAGGCCTGACCGATCACGCAGGCCTTCCAGGCATGTGCGTGCGCATAATTCGGATCAAGCGCGATGGCGCGGTTCAGCATCTGCAGCGCCTCGGCATTGGCTTCGCGATTCGACCAATGATGCAGAACCTTGCCGGTCAGGACGTATTCGTAAGCCGCCATATTGCCGGTGCGCTTGCGCTGGACCCGGTCGTGCCGGGCAGCTTCGACGCGGCCGAACAAGGTCGCGGCAATGGCCGACGTCACCTCGTCCTGGATCTCGAAAATATCTTCAAGCTTGCGGTCGTAGCGCTCGGCCCAGACATGCGTCTCCGTTTCCCCGTCGATGAGCTGGATGGTCACGCGCACGCGGTCGGCGGCCTTGCGCACGCTGCCTTCGACGACATAATCCACGCCAAATTCACGCGCGACCGCCTGCGCCTTAACGGCCTTGCCTTTGTGCGTGAAGACGGCATTGCGCGAAATGACCAGAAGCTCACGGAAGCGGGACAACTCCGTGATGATGTCTTCGGTCAGACCGTCGGCAAAAAATTCCTGTTCCGGGTCACCGCTCATGTTGACGAAGGGCAGCACCGCGATCGACGGCTTGCGCGGGCTTGCCGGCGGCGTCGATTGGCCGGGGCTGTCGTGGCTGGCCGCGCCCGCGGCTTGCCCGTT
>DASSYU010000450.1:0-6565 GCA_035703125.1 Pseudolabrys sp.
CAGGTGGCGATGGTGGCATGCTGGTATCGCTGCTCCCGTTCGCACTGATTTTCGTCATCATGTATTTCCTGATCCTTCGCCCGCAGCAGAAGCGGGTCAAGCAGCATCAGGAAATGGTCAAGAATGTGCGGCGGGGGGACACTGTCGTCACCAATGGCGGCCTGATCGGCAAGGTCACCAAAGTGATCGACGACGATCAGATTGAAATTGAAATTGCGGACGACGTGCGCATCCGTCAGATGCGGCAGATGGTCACCGACGTCCGCGCCAAAGGTGAACCTGTCAAGGAAGAGGCCACCGCCAGCTGAAGCCGGCGGCCATGGCCTTTAAGCCGCAAGTCGGGACGTCATGCTTTATTTCACGCGGTGGAAGGCGACGGCGATTGTCTTGACGGCGCTTATCGTCTGCCTGTTTGCCGTTCCCAATTTTCTGCCTGAGAAGATGGTCCAGAGCTGGCCCAAATGGGCGCAGCGCCATGTCGTCCTTGGCCTGGATCTCCAGGGTGGCTCGCACATCTTGCTTGAAGTCGACAGCGCCGCGGTCCGCAAGGAAAAGCTCGAGGCCCTGCGCGATGATGTCCGCCGTGTGCTGCTCGATGCGCGCCCGCGCATTGGCTATACGGGGCTTGTCGTCCGTGGCAACAGCGTCGAGGTACGCATTCGCGAAGTCAGTAATTTCGATCAGGCTGTCGAGAAGCTTCGCGAACTGTCTCAACCTCTCGGCGGAATACTCAATACCACCGGCCAGCGGAGCCTCGATATAAGAACCGAGCCAGGTAACCTGGTTCGGCTGACGGTCACCGAGCCTGCTCTTGTCGAGCGGGTCCGGCAGTCGGTCGAACAATCGATTCAAATCATCGAACGGCGCGTAAATGAGCTAGGAACCGTCGAGCCGCTCATCCAGCGCCAGGGGATTGATCGAGTTCTCGTGCAGGTACCGGGTCTGCAGGATCCGACCAGGTTGAAGGAAATTCTTGGCAAGACCGCCAAGCTCGATTTCCGCATGGTGGACGTATCAATGCCGGCCGAGCAGGCGCTGCAAGGACGGGTGCCGCCCGAAGACGAAATTCTTTACAGCTCCACGCAGCCACGGACACCTTATTTAGTCGAAAAACGGATTCTTGTGTCTGGCGGCGACCTTACCGATGCGCAACCCGGCTTCGATCAACGCACGAGCGAGCCGGTCGTCAATTTCCGATTCAACACATCCGGCGCGCGCAAGTTCGCGCAAGTGACGCAGGAGAATGTCGGCAAGCCGTTTGCGATCATCCTTGACAATCAGGTGATCTCAGCACCGGTCATTCGCGAGCCCATTCTTGGCGGCTCCGGCCAGATTTCCGGCAGCTTCACGGTCGAGAGTGCCAATGACCTTGCAATTCTACTGCGCGCCGGCGCGTTGCCCGCGCCGCTCACAATCATCGAAGAACGCACGGTCGGTCCCGGGCTCGGGCAGGATTCGATCGCCAAAGGCAAGCTCTCGTCCTATGTCGGCGCGGCCATGGTGATTATATTCATGCTTGTCACCTATGGCCTGTTCGGCCTGTTTGCGAATATCGCAGTGGCAATCAACGTCGCCATGATTTTCGGCATCCTGTCGCTGCTCAACGCGACGCTGACGCTCCCGGGTATTGCAGGCATCGTGCTGACGGTCGGCATCGCCGTCGATTCCAACGTTCTGATCTACGAGCGCATCCGCGAGGAAGTGCGCGGCGGACGCACGCCGATCAACGCGATCGATGCAGGATTCACGCGCGCGCTTGCGACCATCCTGGACTCGAACATCACGACCTTCATCGCCGCCGCGGTGCTGTTCTATATCGGCACCGGCCCGGTGCGCGGCTTCGCAGTGACCCTTGGCATCGGCATCATCACAACGGTCTTTACGGCGTTCACCCTGACGCGGCTGATCGTTGCCTATTGGGTGCGCTGGCGGCGCCCGCAACGCGTACCCATCTGAGGATCCCGCGCCGTGCGCCTGCTTCGCATCGTCCCCGACGACACCAAATTCGACTTCATGCGCTTCCGGCGCATCAGCTTTCCACTGTCGGCGCTGCTGTCGATCATTGCGATTTCGCTTTATTTTTTCCATGGCCTGAACTTCGGCATCGACTTCAAGGGCGGCACGTTGATGGAGGTGCAGTCGAAAGTTGGCGACGCTGATCTTGCGAAGATGCGTGCCACGCTCGGAGCGCTGGGCCTGGGCGAGGTGCAACTGCAGCAGTTTGGCGCGCCGAACGACGTTCTCATCAGGATTGCAGAGCAGCCTGGCGGGGAAACCGCACAGCAGGAAGCGGTCCGCAAGGTGCGCGGCGCTCTCGGTGACGAGGTTGAGTACCGGCGCGTCGAGGTTGTCGGCCCGCGCGTCTCCGGCGAGCTCCTGTCCTATGGCGTGGTCGGCCTGATGCTCGCGATCTTCGCAATCCTGATCTATTTGTGGTTCCGGTTCGAATGGCAGTTTGCGCTCGGCGCGATGATCGCCAACGTGCACGACATTGTGCTCACGATCGGCTTCATGTCGGTCACCCAAATCGATTTCGATCTCACCAGCATCGCCGCGCTGCTTACGATTCTCGGCTATTCGCTCAACGACACCGTCGTCATCTATGACCGTATCCGCGAGATGCTGCGCCGGTATCGCAAGATGCCGATGCCGGACTTGCTCAACGCCTCGGTCAACCAGACCCTCTCCCGGTCCGTCATAACGCACGTTACCGTGTCGCTGGCGTTGCTTGCGCTGCTACTTTTCGGCGGGCAGGCGATCCACAGCTTCACCGCCACCATGATGTTCGGCGTGGTGCTGGTCGGCACCTACACCTCGGTGTTTATCGCGTCGCCGATCCTGATCTACCTCGGCGTCGGCACCGGCCGGGATTCCCTCAGCGCCCCTGACCGGGACAAGTAATGACGTCTGGCGGCAGCGCCGATGCGCCGCATTTGCCGCAGCCTGCGCCGATCGATGCCTATGGCGATGGCGGATTTCGCTTTGGCGGGATGTCGCATCGAGGCTCGCTCCTTTGCTTTCCCGATGGCATCTGGGCCTGGCCGGTCGGCGACCCAAAACAATTGAATGAGGACGCGCTCGCCGCCGTATTCGACCGGGCGCAGACCCTCGATTTCTTCCTGATCGGGGCCGGTCGCGATCCTTGGCCGCTGCCCGAGGCCTTGCGCCAACGCTTCCGCGATCTGTCGCTATCGGTCGATACGATGCCGACCGGCGCGGCTGTGCGCACCTACAACATCCTTTTGGCTGAAAACCGCCGCGTCGGCGCCGGGCTGATCGCCGTCGCGTAACTCACGCGCTAGACTTTCCCGGATGAACGAGAACGACAAATATTGCGCGGCGTTGGTGCGCGAGGCCGACCGCGACAGATATCTCGCGGCATTGTTTGCACCTGCCGGCCGGCGCGCCGCGCTGTTCTCGCTCTATGCATTCGACATCGAAATTTCCCGCATTAGGGATCTCGCGCGTGAACCGATGCCCGGTGAGATCAGGCTGCAGTGGTGGCGCGAGGTGCTGGAGGGTGGGCGCGCGGGGGAGGCGGCGGCAAATCCGGTTGCGGGGTCACTGCTCGCGACGCTGGCGCGGCACCGCCTGGCAGCGGTGAAGCTCATTGATCTGGTCGAAGAGCGCCGGTTTGACATATACGATGAGCCGATGCCGACATTGGCGGCCCTTCAATCCTATGCGTCAAGCACCGCTGGCACGATTTTTGATTGCGCGACAAGGATCCTTGGTGAGGCTTCGGAGGAAAATGCCATCGAAGCCGGACAGGTGCAGACGATCGCAAATCTGATGGCCTTGCTGCCGCGCCATGCCGCGCGCCGCCAGCTGTTCTTGCCTCTGGACATGCTCCGGCAATATGGCGCCGAACCTGACGATGTCTTTGCGATGCGCGCGAGCCCCGAATTGCGCGCGGTTCTCGCTGAACTCCGTCTCCGGGCGCGCCGTCATCTCACGCGAATTGCAGAACTGAGTGCGGGTATTTCTGAGAAAATATGGCCTGCCTTCGTGTCGCTGGCGCCACTGCGGCCATGGTTGAACGCAATGGAGCGCACAGAGTATCAACCATTTCAGCCACCCGAGCTGCCGACCTGGAGGGCGCAGTGGCGCATCTGGCGGGCGGCGAAATCGCTCGAACGCATCAACCGTTAATCACTCGGCGGCAACCGCCGCGCTGTTGCCGATCCAGCGATCGAGATCGGCGAGCGCGCGGGTGGTGAGCGCGCTCTTGCGTGCCAGAGCCTTCGCCGTCGCGCGGCCAAGCTTGCTCTTGCGGTCGAAGGTCGGCGCCTCCGCCAAAGGTGGAAATAGCCCGAAATTCACGTTCATCGGCTGAAACGACGATGGGCCGGCATCGATGGTTTCAATATGACCGCCGGTAATGTGCATAAGCAGCGCGCCGTGCGCGGTGGTTGGCGGCGGGATGGCGATCGCTTCCCCGCGCCATTCGGCGCCAGCGAAGCGACCTACAAGCAGCCCGATCGCGGCGGACTCCACATACCCTTCGCAGCCGGTGATCTGCCCCGCAAAGCGCCAGCGTCTGTTGGCTCTTAGCCGCAAGGTCTCATCAAGCAGTTTCGGTGAATTGAGAAACGTGTTCCGGTGCAGACCGCCGAGACGCGCGAATTCGGCATTCTGCAAGCCGGGAATGGTGCGGAACACGCGCACCTGCTCGCCGTGTTTGAGTTTGGTCTGGAAACCGACCATGTTGAACAAGGTGCCAAGCTTGTTGTCCTGTCGCAGCTGAACGATCGCATAGGGCTTTCCGCCGGGCCGGTGCGGGTTGGTGAGGCCGAACGGCTTCATCGGCCCATGCCGCAGCGTTTCGGGGCCGCGCTCGGCCATCACTTCGATCGGCAGGCAACCATCAAAATAGGGTGTCGAAGCCTCCCATTCATGGAAGCTTGTCTTGTCGGCGGCGAGCATGGCCGCGATAAATGCCTCGTACTGTTCGCGGGTGAGCGGGCAGTTGATGTAGTCGGCACCCGATCCGCCGGGTCCGGCTTTGTCATAGCGGGACTGGAACCAGGCTTGATCGAGGTCGATGCTGTCGCGATGGACGATCGGTGCGATTGCATCAAAAAACGCGAGTTGCTGTTCGCCGGTCAGTTTCGCGATCGCCCCTGCAAGGCCGGGCGAGGTCAGCGGTCCGGTCGCGATGATGACGCTGTCCCAGTCGTCAGGCGGTAAGGTGATTTCTCCGCGCCGGAGCTCAATCAATGGATGAGCGGAAATGGCGGTTGACACAGCCTCGGAAAATCCGTCTCGGTCAACTGCCAAGGCACCCCCGGCCGGCACCTGATTTGTGTCGGCGGCGCGCATGATGAGCGAGCCGAGCCGGCGCATTTCCTCGTGCAGCAGGCCGACGGCATTGTGCTCCGCGTCGTCGGAACGAAACGAATTCGAGCAGACGAGTTCGGCGCAGCGGTCGGTCTTGTGAACTGGCGTGGCTCGCTCCGGCCGCATTTCGTGCAGCACGACCGCAACACCTACCTGCGCAAGCTGCCAGGCTGCCTCCGAGCCCGCGAGGCCGCTACCGATTACGTGAACGGCCTTTATTTGAGGCGCTGTCATTCGGTGATGCATAGGCGCATGGCGGCCAGGCTGCAATGCAGGTAAGTGGTTCCGGGTGCGTCTGAAAGTAACGCTTTATGTTGCCGGTTGTGTTGCGCTTATGGCGAGCACCAAATAACGAAACGCCCGCGGGAACCCGCGGGCGTTTCGTTATTGGATAAACGGCTTACACGGTTAGCGGCGGTGCGCAGCGTTCCATGCAACGCGCGGAATGTCCGAGCGGCTGATACCGATATCGGCCAGCTCGCGGTCGCCCAGGCGCGACAGTTCGTTCAGGCTTCGATTGTAACGCTTCCACTCCTGGATGAAGCGGACGAGTGCGGCAAACATGGTAGTCCTTCTTTCCTTCGGTCCGGCTCTTTGCCGGTCGATTGTTCGAATGAAAGATAGGGATGTTCATGCACATGAAAAGCAACATTGTTGCGCTGCAGCTAATCCGAAAATGCATAGCTTAAGATGAAGTTTTTAAAGGGATAATTCATTTTTTGCCACCACTAGCCCGACCAGATCACAAGAAACCATGCTGCGCAGCAACAAAAGCTGCCAATGGCGGGCGTTTGTGTAGATTGCCAACGCATAGGTTCGTGAGGCGGTCATGAATCCGTACGGCTGGCTCTGAGGATCCACGAAACTTGTCGTCAGCATTGCATCGGCCGCGCGATCGCCGCGTCGTCATCACCGCGCTGGGCATTGGCCAGATTCTGGCCTGGGGCACCTCGTTCTATTTTCCGGCGGTGTTTGCCGAGCCGATCGTCGCCGAAACCGGCTGGTCGCTCGGTTACGTGGTGGCCGGCACCTCGCTCGGGCTTCTGGTCGCCGGCCTGATTTCCCCGCAGGTCGGCCGCATCATCGACAAACGCGGGGGGCGGCCGGTACTGCTCGCGAGCTCGCTTTGCTATGCGGCGGGGCTTGCCGGTATCGGCGCTGCGCCTGCGCTGCCGGTGTATCTCGCCTCCTGGGTGCTGATCGGCCTCGGCATGGGCACCGGCCT
>DASSYU010000492.1:0-8015 GCA_035703125.1 Pseudolabrys sp.
TGCATTGCATCAGCGTCACGAAAGTCGGTCAGATATTTCGTAATCTTCACCACATCGCGCCAGCTCGCTCCGACATGGTCCAGGATGGATTTGATCGATGCCATCGCACGCTCGGTCTGCTCCTCGATTGCGTGTGGCTGCACGTGCTCTTCATCGACGTGCGGGTGCTTGTGATAAAGCGGCGACGACGTTGCGCCCGAAACAAACATCAGGTCGCAGGCGCCGACGATATGAATGGCCGGCGCATACGGCATCGTGTGCGCCTCTTCGGGCTTTGGATGCACCGGATCGAGGCGGAATGTCCTTTCTGGTTTTGTCATAACGGTCATGTGAGCACTCCTTGCGATTTCTTCGATTCTTCAATCCACGCGCCAATTGCCGAGCGCGGCGTCGACCGCATCCTGTACCTTGGTCACGATGATACCCAACATCGCCAGCACAATCAGTATGGCAAATACCTGCTCGGTCTCCAGAATTTGCCCGGCGAGATAAAGCCGCGCCCCAAGCCCGGCCTTTCCCACGACCATTTCGGCCGCGACCACCAGAATGATCGAAACACCGAGCCCGAGGCGCACGCCCGCAAAGATCGATGGGATCGCGCTCGGCAGCAGCACGCGCCGCATGATCTGCTGCGGCTTGGCGCCGAGATCGCGCGCTGCCATGACAAGACCCGGATCACACTGGCTCACGCCGAGGACGGTATTGATCACGATGGGGAAGATGGCGCCGAGAAAACTGATCGTGAGCATGAAGGGCCCGCCTGTCCCGAGCCAGATAATCAGGAGCGGAATGAGTGTGATTTTCGGAAGCGGATAGAGCGCGGCTATGAACATATCCGCCACTGCACGTGCCCGAAATGACGTCGCGATCCAGAGCCCGAGCAGCGTTCCGCTTACCAGGGCAATGGCGAAGCCTGCAAAAATGCGCCACAGCGTGACGCCAAGATCGTAGGCAAGGCCCCCACTTCCGAACAACGCGATTAATGCGACGACGATCTGCGAGGGCCGCGGCAAATACAGTGCCGAGACATTGAACAGACGCGCGAACAGCTCCCAGATGACCAGGACCAGAACAATGGAACCCCAGCCAAGCACGCGCGGATCGTCGAGTAACGCGTAGGCCTTCGACCGTGCGGGCGCACCATCTTTTGCAAGCGGCGTCACGCTCATTGGGCTTTCCCCTGGCCACCAACCATCGCGCGCATGACTTCATCACGCAGCAGCCCGTAAATCCGGTCAAACAACGCTGAAAAGCCGGGATCACGTGTGGTTGCCATACTGCGCGGCCTCGGCAGGTCGACCTCGATGCGCGCCGCGATACGGCCCGGCCGTGCCGTCATGACCAGAATCGTATCGGCGAGAAGGATCGCCTCCTCGATCGAATGCGTGACTAGGATCGCGGTGGTGTCGCTGGTTTCCACCAACTGCGCCAGTTGTTCCTGCAGGACAAGCCGGGTCTGCGCGTCCAGCGCACCGAACGGCTCATCGAGCAGCAGAACCTCCGGCTCCATCACGAGCGCGCGAGCAAGCCCGACCCGCTGGCGCATGCCACCCGACAGCTGGCGCGGATACCGGTTTTCAAAGCCGGTGAGATCGACCGCCGCGATTACGCGTCGCGCCCGTTCATCACGCTCGCTCTTTGCGACGCCAGCCAGATCGAGACCAAACGCGACATTGTCAACGACAGTAAGCCAGGGAAACAGATTGAAGGCCTGCCAAACCGTGGACATCGCCGGCCGCGCCGTCGCTTTGCCGTTCGCACGTTCGAGAAAGCGCAACGTCCCGCGCGTCGGCTCCAGGAAGCCGCGCGCGATCTGCAACAGCGTGCTCTTGCCGCAACCGCTTGGGCCGATCAGCGCGGTTACCTTGCCGGGCTCAAAACCGCAGCTCACCGCTTCGAGCGCAGTCGTAGGCGCAGTAGAAGCTGGCGCAAACGTCAGCCCTACGTCGTCGAACTCGATCGCAACCGCCGGCATAGTAATTGGCAGCGATCAGGTGAACGGATTGCTCTTGCTCAGCCGCGCGTCGGCCTCGGTTGCCGGCGACAGGTCGAACAACTGCTCCTTTGTCACCGTGGCGTTCACCAGCTTGATCTTGTTCCAGAACTTGCCCTGCTCAACGCAGGATTCGACGTTGGGCATTCCCTTCTCGTCGAACCATGTCCAACGCGGCGCCGCCCGCTCGATCAAGGGCGCAGGCACCTTGGTAGCGTCCGAGACGATCTTGATCACGTCCGCATCCTTGGCTGCCGCCGCCTTGTTGAACAAACGGCCGGCATGGGTGTGCACCATCGCAAAGCGAACGGCCGCAGATTTGTTCTCGGCGAGGAATTTCGAGGACATGACCCAGCAGGCCAATTGGGCGTTGGGCTCAATATCGGAACCAGCACCGATGATTTTGCCGACATTGTTCCTCTCGGCGAGAAACGCGAGCGGCACCGGAATGTTGGCGGCGTCCGCTTGCCCTGCACCCATCAGCTTGATCATGTCGGGATAAGGCATGCCGCTCGACCAATCGAGATCCTTGGTCGGGTCAAGGCCTGCTTTTTCGGCAGCGCGGCCGAACAGATACTGGTCGATGCTGCCAGGCGCCTGGATGGCGATCTTCTTGCCTTTGAGCAGCTTGGCTTTGTCGGTCGAGGTATAGCCGGCCTCGTGCATCGCATTGCTGGCGACGATCGTCATCGAGCCCGAGCCAGGTTTCTCGATGCCCCGATCGAGGATGAGCTTGTATGGCGCGCCTTTCGACACCGCGTTGAACAGACCTGCGTTGAGGGTGGAAGCCGTGAGGTCGAGCTCCCCGGCAACAAGCGCTGGCATCGCCAGGGCACCGTCAGCAAAATATTTCAGTTCGACATCGAGATTGACCTTTTCGAAATAGTTCTTCGCTTCGGCGATAAAGATCGGGCCGGAGGAGATCAGTCGCACCAAACCGACACGAATCTTCGTTCGTGGTTCCTGTGCGCGCAGGCGGCGTGGAAACGCGCCGACCAAACCAACAGCTGCGCTGCCACCAAGAAGCCGGCGACGGTCAATGGACATCGGCATGGCTGATCCTCCCGCTCTATTTGTTTGAGGTCGTTGAATCAGCGTAGCAACGCCTTCGGAGAGCCGCAACGGCGCATACACGCGGCACACGGCCACCACATCCGCTTGATCGGGCGGGCCGAACGGCTAACGTGCAACCGACAGGAGAGCGCCGAATGCCCTCAACGATCCTCGATTCCGCTGTATTCCGCGACATCTTCACGACAGAAGCAATGCGGAATGTCTTTTCGGATGAAAGCCGAGTGCAGAAATATCTTGATTTCGAAGCCGCGCTCGCGCGCGCGCAGGCCAAGCTTGGCATCATTCCGAAGGAAGCCGCCGCTGAAATCGCGCGCCACTGCTCAGCTGACAAGATCGACATGGCGAAGCTCAAGGAAGCCACCGAGAAGATCGGCTATCCGGTTCTTCCCGTCGTGCAGCAGCTCGTGAAACTCTGCAAGGATGGGCTCGGGGAATGGTCGCATTGGGGAGCCACCACCCAGGACATCACCGATACCGCCACGATCATGCAAATTCGCGAAGCGCTCGTGATAATCGAAAAGGACATTGAGGGAATTTGCGATGGCCTCGCCGCGCTTGCGAAAAAATACCGCAACACGCCGATGGCCGGGCGAAGCAACCTGCAGCAGGCCGTGCCGATCACCTTTGGATACAAGATGGCGACGATTCTGGCTGCATTCGAGCGCCACAAGCAGCGCCTTGAGGAAATGAAACCGCGCGTGCTTGTCGGCGAATTTGGTGGCGCAGCCGGAACGCTATCCTCGCTCGGCAAGGATGGCCTGAAAGTGCAGCACGAGCTGATGAAGGAGCTCAAGCTCGGGCAGCCGGAAATTTCCTGGCATACGGTGCGCGACCGTATAGCTGAAGTCGGATGTTTCCTTGGGCTTGTCACCGGAAGTTGCGGCAAAATCGCATTCGATGTGAAGCTCCTGATGCAAACCGAGGTCGAGGAAGTCTACGAGCCGTTCCATGCCGGCCGCGGATCGTCGTCGACGATGCCGCAGAAACGCAACCCGATTTCATCGGTCTATATCACCGCGCAGACGGCAATGGTGCGCCAGCTCGTCGCCGCCCTGCTCGAGGCACAGGTTGAAGACCACGAGCGCGCGACAGGACCTTGGGAAATCGAATGGATCGCCCTGCCGGAAATTTTCATGCTGTCGGCGGGCGCGCTGGCGCAGACGCGTTTCCTCGTCGAGGGCCTTCAGGTCAACGAGAAGAAGATGCGCGAAAACCTAGACATTACCAAAGGGTTGATCATGTCAGAGGCGGTGATGATGGGTTTGGGCGCGGACCTCGGACGCAACAAAGCGCACGATCTTGTCTATGACATCTGTCGTGACGTCGTGAAGACCGGGCGGCCCCTGATCGATCTGCTCGCGGAAAACAAGGAGATCGCCAAGCACGCCGACCGCAAAAAGCTGGAAAAGCTGGTCGATCCGGCGAACTATCTCGGTGTCGCCGGGGAGATGGTCGACCGCGTGTTGAAGATGCGGAAATAAACTATCCGGATTTCGGCATTGTCTTCCAGATCGCCAGCGCAACCAGAAGCGTCAGCACTCCGATGAGCAAAAACAGAGCGGAGATGGTCACTCCGAATTTCTGCATGACTGCCACAAGGATTGTTGCACCGGTCATGAACGCCGCATTGAGCACATTGACCGCCGCGATGGTGCGCGCGCGGTAGTCCACATCGCTCCAAGCCTGGACCGCGGAAAAAGCTGGCACGATGAATAGGCCGCCCGCAATTGCCAACCCGCATAGATCCACGGCCGCCCTAACACCAAGCGCCGATGCAAAGACCGCGGCGGGCCCTTGCGGCGACACAACAGGTGGCGCGCCAAGTGTCGCAACGCCGAGATCAATTGCGAAGATGCCGAGCAGGAGAGCGCCGACAAGGGTCGTTCTGAGCATGATCCGGCCGCGCGCGATTGCCGCGGCAAGACCAGAACCCGCACCAACTGCAATCGTGAATATCGCAAGATACGCGATGACTGTGTCTTCATTTCCACCGATGAGGGTCTTGATCAGCGGCGGCAGCAGCGACAGCACAACGATGCCGACCAGCCAGAACCAGCTCGTCACCATGGCGCCCCACCACAACCGCGGGTCAGCGCGCAAATGACGGATCATTGCGGCCGTAGATGTCGCAATATTGGCCGAGATTCTCAAGTCCGGCGCGCCCTCACCGGTCGCCGGGATCAGCCGCGCTGACAACCAGCATGCGATCGCAAAACCTATGACCAATGCAACAAAAAGAACGTGGCTGCCTTGGCCGCGTGCTGCCAGGCCACCGGCAATGGTTCCCAAGAGAATGGCAACGAAAGTGGCGCCTTCAACCAGCGCGTTGCCGATCGGCAATTGCTCCCGCCGCAGATGGTCCGGAAGAATCCCGTATTTGATGGGGCCGAACAGAGCCGCGAGGATGCCGAATCCGAGCAGTGCGCTGTACAATAGAGGGAGCGAAGCCTGCACATATCCCCACGCCGCCAGCGCGGCGACAAAGATTTCGATGAATTTCAGGCGCTGGGCAACCAGCGCCTTGTCATAACGGTCCGCCAACTCACCACCGAGCGCCGAGAGGAAAAAAAACGGTGCGATGAATATCGCGCTCGCGAGCGTGATCAGGGCTTCGGCGTCGCGCGCGTTCAAATGGAACAGAACGACAAAGACCAGAGCAGTCTTTAGAAAATTGTCATTGAAAGCCGCAAAAAACTGGCACCAGAACAGAGGCGCAAAGCGCCTCGACAGCATTATCGGCGGCGGCATGCCCGCATTATTGCAAAGTTCCAGAATGCTTGCTCAGGCAAAAAAACAGGCGGCCCTCCGGCCGCCTGAGCCTTTTCCCACTGATCCGTGTTCAAGGCCGAACATTCTCCTCGTAGGAATCGACAACCATCGCCCCCAAGGCGAGGCCGAGGGAGATGCTGATGACGACGCAAAACAGCGTGAGCCACATGGCGTACCTCCTAGAGCCCGGTTACAAACGTAGGGAAGTCTGGCGAGACAAACGCGCCAGAACGGTCTGCGTTCCCAACTTTTTTTGGAGGCCAGATTTGCGGGCAAAACGCTCGGAATCGACCTCATTATGACCCAAAACGGATCGATGAACTCAGGTCGGCCAATAAAAGACGCAAATCGAGCTCGCGGAATTCTAGATAAATTCGACGCAACCAGCGCTGCAACTCGATATGCGCATCAAGCGGTACATCCGTCGCGTTGCCCATATTCGAATCTGCGAATGAGAAGGGCGGGCTGTCGATCAACTTGCGCAGCCCCGGAGCCAGCGCGGGTAATTTGACCGTCAGCGCGCCGCTGCCGGACATCGGACTTATCGCGATGTTGCGCCGATCCGAGCATTTCATTGTGCAACGGCACCAGCATTGCTCGCGCAAACCGGTCGCGCAGGCTGCGGTACGCCGTGACCGATGTCTGGTCGGGCGTCACCATGAACAGGATCGCGATGGCAATCGACCGTTGCCGGGCTTCCTCGATGAAGTCGATCTGCTGCGCCAGCGTGAAAAAAGATTCAAAAGATTCGTGCCCGAGGTCGATGATCTTGGTCGTGTCATCGCCGGTCACCAGCCTGTCGAACAGGGCCATCTGTCCGTTCACATCGCCGACGGAAGCTGCGACCGTCTGCTCGGGCATAAATTGCGTGAGCGTCCGTTCGCCTGAATTGAGGTCGAACGCGACAACCTTACGGTTCTCACCCAGATGGAAGCCGGTCAGCAACCGCGCGACCAACGTTTTTCCCACGCGCGGGCGTGGCGATGCGACAATGGTGATGGAGTTGCGAAATGACATCACCTGACCGGACGCCGCGCTGACCCGGCGCGACTTTGATCGATGTTAGCCGGCGACTTGACGGACGTTGCTTTCCATCTTCGGCGAGACAAGATCGACCAGCTTCACCTTGTCGAATTCACCCCAGACGTTGCCGAGCCAATGGCGCACGTAACCTCGAAGAACGAATGAATAGTTTGCCGCTTCGCCTTTCGGCCCCTTGTTGCCGACAAACGAAACGAAAGGCACGCTCGCCACTTCCACCTGCTCGTAGGCCATCTCGTTGAGCTTCGGGATCGTGATCTCTTCGGCGCCCTTGATCTTCTTGAAATATGAATTGTAAGTCGCCGGATCCCATTCGAAGAATGTCGTGTTGTTCACGAAATTCTTGACCAGGAAGTAGTTGGCATCGCCGACGACGCGTGCCGTTTCGGCGATCTCCTCCAGTGAGGCGATCGACGGGCCGAGGATGTGGAACACTGCGAAGGTAATCTGCCCTTTCTTCGCCGATTCCAGAAAACCGATGTCAGTCAGCGCCTGGAGCGTCGATGACAACAGGCCGGCGCGCACATCGATGACTGTCACCTTGGCATCGGCGCTGCCCAGCGTGTCGAAGATCTTCATCTGATCGGAGACCGAGGTCACATCGACCACCTCGGTCAGGTCGGGATGAAAACGCTTGAGCGTGCCGCGCGGCGCTTCCGTATCGAAGGCGCGGGTTGGCGTTTGATGCGCGCCAAAATAGTCGATCAAGGTGCGGGCGACGGTTGTCTTACCAACGCCACCTTTATCGGCGCCAACGAGAATAACGGCTGGTCTGGCCATGGGGCTACTCTACAGGCGAAGTGACTGATCCCTCTGCGCAATATCTTACGTTATCGGTGCAGGAGATTGACAGGTCTAATTCCGCACGCCTGTAGACACCCCGGCCCCAACCCCGTCGCACGATCATAAATTACCGCACTATTTCAAGCAATTGTGCGCGCGCACGAAGTTCGCCCAATTTACCTTGCCGGACGAAATCCGGGAGGGGCGTCAATGCAAAAAAAAAAAATTGTGCCGGCGGAGGGATTTGAACCCCCGACCACCCGCTTACGAAGCGGATGCTCTACCGCTGAGCTACGCCGGCTGAAAACCGCGCCACTGATATCGATGCCGCCCACAATTGGCAAGCAATACGGCC
>DASSYU010000502.1:0-9945 GCA_035703125.1 Pseudolabrys sp.
CCGGATGTGAAGGAACTCGTGCCCGGTCATGTCCTTGGCGATTTTGCCAAAAGCGAATGGGCCTGGGTCGAAGCGCTTTGCGACGTGATCGCGGACAACGCACCGCTCCTGGTCGAGAGCAAGGACGCGACCTTCCAGAACAGGGTTCATCTCGCCATGGAAGCCAAAGGCTTCGATGACGATGAGGACGACGCGCCACCCGGCCCGAAGTGACAATGTAAGGAAACGGCCAAATCATGGGATTTAAATGCGGCATCGTCGGCCTGCCGAATGTCGGCAAGTCGACGCTCTTCAATGCGCTCACACAGACTGCTGCCGCCCAGGCGGCTAACTATCCGTTCTGCACCATCGAGCCGAACGTCGGCGAGATCGCCGTGCCCGATCCGCGGCTTGAGAATCTCGCTGTTTTCGCCAAGTCGGCCGAGATCGTCCCGACGCGTATTTCGTTTGTGGACATTGCGGGGCTGGTGCGCGGCGCTTCGAAAGGCGAGGGGCTCGGTAACCAGTTCCTTGCCAATATCCGGGAGGTGGACGCAATTATTCACGTCGTGCGCTGCTTCGAAGACACCGACGTCACGCATGTCGAGGGCAAGATCGATCCGATTGCCGATATCGATATCATCGAGACGGAACTGATGCTTGCGGATCTCGAATCACTTGAGAAGCGCGTCGACGCCCTGGAGAAAAAAGCAAAGGGCAATGACAAGGAGGCGAAGGAGACGCTCGGTCTCGTCAACCGTGCTTTGGCCCTGTTGCGCGAGGGCAAGCCGGCACGCCTGATAGAACGCAAGCCCGAAGAAGAGAAACTGTTCCACTCACTGGGTTTGCTGACCTCGGCCCCCGTGCTCTATGCGTGCAACGTCGAAGAAGCGTCCGCCGCCGCCGGCAACGCGTTCTCGCGCATAGTCGAAACGCGCGCAAAGGAAGAAGGCGCCATGTCGGTCGTGATATCGGCCAAGATCGAATCCGAAATCGCCATGTTGCGGCCTGACGAACGCGCGGACTATCTCGCTGCGGTCGGCCTGAAGGAGACGGGGCTCGATCGTTTGGTGCGGGCCGGCTACGCGCTGCTTCACCTCGTCACCTATTTCACCGCCGGTCCGAAGGAGACTCGCGCGTGGACCATCACAGAGGGCACCAAGGCACCCCAGGCGGCCGGCGCAATTCACACCGACTTCGAAAAAGGCTTCATCCGTGCCGAGACGATCGACTACGCCGATTACATAGCCAACAACGGCGAGACCGGCGCCAAGGAAGCCGGAAAGATGCGGCTCGAGGGCAAGGACTATGTGGTCGCTGACGGCGACGTGATGCTTTTCAGGTTTGCGACCTGACCTCGGCCGTTGCGGCGACCGGATGGCTGTCATGCGGGACAAGCCCGGCCGTGGCGGGCTACAAACCGACGGATGTCGGAACGCCACTGGGAAGATTTCAAGCCGGGCGCGGTTGCCGTCTACGGCCCGCGCCTTGTGACGCGCGAGGAAATCGTCGCCTTCGCCGCCGAGTTCGACCCTCAACCGATGCATCTTGATGAGGCGGCCGGGGCCGCCACGCTGCTCGGCGGACTTGCCGCGTCTGGCTGGCATTCGTGCTGCATCCTGATGCGTATCATCGCAGACGGCTTCATCAACGAGTCGAGTTCCCTCGGCGCACCGGGCGTGGACGAAGTGCGCTGGTTGAAGCCGCTGCGGCCAGGCACCCAGGTGCGTGTACGTACGACTATTCTGGAAACTCGCGCATCAAACAGCCGGCCTGAGATCGGATTCGTCAAATGCCTGTTCGAACTGCTCGATGAACAGGACGCCGTGCTGATCACACTGACGAGCCCGTTGATGATCAGGCGCCGCAAGGCCGGAGCGCATCCGTGAAGTATTTCGAGGATATCGCCGTAGGCGAGCGCACCGCGGTCGGCCGGCACACCTTCACCGCTGACGAGATCAAGGCTTTCGCGGCGCGCTTCGACCCGCAGCCATTCCACGTCGACGAAGCGGCCGCCGAACGCTCGCATTTCGGCAGGCTGGCCGCCTCTGGCTGGCACAGCGCGGTGGTCTGGATGCGCATGATGGTCGCCGAACGCCGCCGTCGAGCGGAGGCGGCGCACAGCCGCGGCGAGCCGGTCGCCGCCATGGGGCCGGCGCTTGGCCTGCGCGATCTGAAATGGCTGAAACCGGTGTACGTGGACGACACCGTTACTTATGAGAGCGAGGTGATCGACACGCGCGTGTCCGAAAGCCGTCCAAATCTCGGCTTGCTCACGGTCCGCTCGACCGGCGTCAACCAGCGCGGCGAACTCGTGATATCCTTTATCAGCACCACCTTCGTCGAGCGCCGTCCGGTGAACAAATGACGACAGCCGTCCCGACTGCCAGCACCAAGCAGGACGAACGCCGTGCGCTTGGGGTTGCCAGCGGCGCGCATGCGCTGCACGACGGCTATACCGACCTCGTCTACGTGATGTTGCCGATCTGGCAGGGCGAATTCGGTCTTGGATTTGCCGCGCTGGGACTGATGAGGACCGTCTTTTCAGGGACGCTCGCCGGCTTCCAGATTCCGGCGGGATTTCTGGCCGAGCGTTTTGGTACCGCCGCGGTTCTTGCGCTCGGCACAGCGATGGCCGGTCTCGGCTACATCTTCGCCGGACTGAGCGGTAGCGTCGTCACTCTGGTCATTGCGCTTTTCATCGGTGGCCTTGGCGCGAGCACGCAGCATCCTTTGGCCTCGTCGCTGATTGCCCACGCATTTTCCGGGACGCGTTCGCTGAAGGCGCTCGGGACCTACAATTTTGCCGGCGACGTCGGGAAAATGACCGTGCCGGCCGCGGCGGCGTTGCTGATCCTGGTGCTGCCCTGGCGCGAAGCGCTGATGCTGCTCGGTGCGTTAGGTGCGATCGGCGCGGTAGCGATCTTTCTTCTTATTCCCCGGCTGGGGAACGAGATCGCCGCGAGCGACAAAAAGGACCAAAGCGTCCGTGCAGCAGGTGCTGTGGGACCCTATGCCTTTCCGCTTCTTTTGTCGGTCGGGGTCATCGACAGCGCCACGCGCATGGCCTTTCTCACGTTCCTGCCTTTCGTGCTTACGGCGAAGGGCGCCAGCCTGCAGACCGTCGGTCTTGCCCTGACGCTGGTCTTTGCCGGCGGTGCGGTGGGTAAGCTGGTGTGCGCATTCATCGGTGCCCGCATCGGCGCGGTTGCGACTGTCTGGCTGACGGAAGCGGTGACCGCCTTCGGAATAGTCGCCTTGCTGCCGCTGCCGCTTGAGGCGGCGATGATCCTGCTGCCGGTCGTCGGAATTGCGCTCAACGGCACGTCGTCGGTGCTGTACGGCTCGGTCCCCGCGCTGGTCGAGCCTCAGCGCCGCCAGCGGGCGTTCAGTATCTTCTACACCGGGACGATCGGCGCTGGCGCCATTTCTCCCGCGATCTATGGCGTCCTCGGCGATGCGGTCGGCGTCCCGGCCGCGCTGACGGTCGTCGCGGCAATCGTGCTGGTGACGCTTCCGATCACATTCATCCTGCGGCCCGCGTTACCTAGGTGACGCGGAACCCTTTCGCACTAATGAAATTATGCTGGCATGCGCAAAAAACCCGACACGGTTGCTCGCATGACGCCCGAACAGGCCAGCCTGCTTCGCAAGCTGGCCTTTGATGCTTACGAGCCGGAGGCGTTCAGCGCTGGACTGACCAGGACAGAGGCGGAACAGCGCATCGGCGTGCTGAAGGCGAAACTGAAACTCATCAGCGAACCGCCGCACACACAGTGAAGAAAATCGTGATGTGCCGGCGCAGGCGTGCCGACGATCCGATCGTACAAATATATGGTGGTAAATAATCGCGTTGTATTGGTGGATCCGGCGACGAGCCAAGTGGTCGAAGAAGTGGTGGATTAATTAAGGTCCCACTGGCCGAGAAACTGGGCCTGGCGCGAAAATGCGCGCCGGGCTTCGCTTTTTGGAACCACGTGTTTACCTTGAGCCTGCCGGGCTGATATGCGCGGGCCTGTAAGTGCTGGATTTTCGGCGCTCCAAGGGCCATATTAGTGCTTCAGGAGCTACTGATTATGTCGATGATCAACTACCGTGCCCCGTCCGAACTGTTTCCGAGCCGCAGCCGGAAGTCGCGCCGCCCGATCGGTTACAAGCGCTTTCCGACCGCTGCGGAGGCAATTCGCTTCGCAATTGAGGAATTGCCGCCGGAGCTGTTGCTGGGTGCATATCTCGAGGTCGAAGAGAAGCGTTTCGACGGCAACGGCATCCGTGCGCTTTACGACAGCGCCGACTATCCGCTGCCGCGCAAGGCCGCGAAGACCAAAGTCGCTGCCGCAAGCTAACTGATCGCGAGCCTGTCTGACCGCCGTCCGCTTGTGCGGGCGGCGTTGGACTTTCTGCGCCTGCTCATTGGCCCATTCAGCCATCGCCGGGTTTTCGGCGATGGCTGTTTCATCGCGCGCTATTCGGCGGGTCTGCTGTAGTTTTTGGGCGCGCTCTTCCATTGCGTCAGGCTGTCGCCGATCACCTTCATGGCTGTCATCGCCGCGTGGCTCAGGCTGGCATAGCCGGCGATTTCGCGGCTGACGCGTTCACCCTCACTGCGAAGCATTTCGCGCACGCCCTGCAGTTCAAGAATGACACGATCGATTTCGTCCATCGACGCGCCGGAAACACGCCGGATCAAAACATTGAGGTTGTCTGTGACAGGCTCGGATGCCGGTTGCTCTACCTCATTCCGTTGACGGCGCAGATGGGCGACGTCACGCCGCACGAATTCGCGAATCTCACCCTCGAAGGCGGTCACCGCCGCCTGTTCTGACTCGGTCCGTTCCGAAGGTTTCCGGTTCGGCGCATAGACCTCCGGTCCGGTCTTTTCCGGAACCGTCCTGTCCGCACCACGCTCGGGTCTGATGGCCGTCATGGTCCCCTCCTAAAGATGCGCAAGATTTTGCGCGGATGCCTACCCAACAGTCGATTGCCGCACGCGACTGCGGCGGCCGTGGGGCAGGAGCGGAAGGGTGGTGACACATTCCGGCCAAACATGGCCGACCGTAAAGTTATGCACGGCTTTCGAAAAGACGCTCGTGGTATTCAGCAACCAGCCTACCAGTTCAATTTGAAACCGGCGGAAATGCTTTTGTTGCTTGTGGTCTGCCCGACGTCGGTGACCGCGGTGGTCACCTGCAGCGGCCCATAAAGCTTCTGATTGGCGCTGAAGGTGTTGTGCGTCACCGGATCGTTGCTGGCGGTGGCAAAGCCGGCGCCCAGGGTGGTCCCGGTCGGCAGGATATTGAACTTGACCGCCTTCTCGCTGCCAAAGACCTGCTGCGCGGCGGGCGCGCCGGGCGGCGGCGGCGCCATAAGCGGCAAATCGCCGGGCCCGGACGACGGTTGGCCGAGCATTTCGGTGACCGAGTAGGTTCCTTGCACGGTCACGGCGAAACGGCCCCCGAACGGGATCGAGCGCTTGATCGTCGTGCCAACCTTGCCCTGCTCATTTGTCGGATCGACGCGCGCATCCACGCTGGCAAGATTCGGCACGCCGACTGACGCCCAGGCCGCACCGGCGGGCAAGCCGTTATTGTGCTCCGTGGGTAAAGGCAACGGATACGTTGCCGGTCTCGACGGCGCAAGATCCGCGCCAACAGAATTCGACCACTCGGTCTGCAGGGGTTGCTTTACCACGACTGTGGTCGAGCCATCCACTTTCTGCGTGCGTGTGATGTCGTACTCGCTGTTTCTGTAGCCTGGAAGGCGCAACGGCTTTTTCGGCGCGGTGGCGAGGGCGGCGGGGTCAAAGACCAGAGCGTTTCCGAGCAGCGCGCTGTCTTCCGGTATCACGGGCGCGACTTCGGCCGACTCCTGCGCCGATGCCGGCACGGCGACGAGTGCCAGCGCACCGAACATCCACACTGCACGACAAACGCATGCTCGCATTTCCGAAACTCTCCCCCGAGAATGCTTGTCCGGGTGTTTTGTGACTGCGCGATGTTCAGCGCAAACCGGTTAAGCAATGGTTGCCTTATGCCACGGAACTTTGGCGAAGCTGTGAAGCAATTCGGATTATTTCCGGTCAGCTGCAGCGGGCGGCGATCGCCTCATTGATGTGTTCCACGTCCGCATCGAAGCGGCCAAGCTCGCGCTCGCGCTCCGGCCCACTCTTGCACAACGCGGTGACGGCGCGCGCCTTTACGACCTCGAGAAAGTAGAGCCATGTCGTGGTGCAGATGTCCTTGCCCTCTTTGGCGTCAATCCCTTTGAGGCGCGTCTGCATCGCCGCGACATTTGTGCTGGCATCGGCGAGATTGCGATCGCAGCCAGGCAGCTGCAGAGGCGCCGGGCTTGCAGGCGGCGCAGCCAGCAGCGCCAACGCGAATGTGGCCGGCACGACCAGGCCAATGAACGCGATAAATGCGAATACAAAGCGCTTGAGCATGATGCGGCCCTCCGGCGTTACCATCCATTGGTCGCGCCGACCGCCAAAAGGTTCATGGCCCGAACCAGGCATGAAACCGGAACCCGGCTTACGTATTGTCTTCAGGTGTTGGGGAGGTGGTGTTTGAGAGCACGCCCATGCCTGCGCTATTGCCGATCATATTGACCGCGTCGCACATCGTTCTGGTGGTCGACGCTGTACCAAAGTTCAATGTCGAGCAGACCTGTCGCCGCGCCGGCGAAGTGTCTGTTTCGCTCGGCCGGTCTGCCGGCGACTGTAAGCGTGACGAAGAAGATGCGCACAGCAAGCTGCACTGGGCCCAATACAGTCCGGCGCAACGCGCCGGCTGCGTGCGATTCTCCTCGCTCGGCAGCTCGCCCAGTTACGTCGAATTGCTGACCTGCCTCGAGATGGCGAAGCAGGCTAAGGAGCTGCCCGAAGTGTCGAAGATGGGTACCTCGGGCAGCGCTAGCGATCAGGATTTCTTGCCGGGCGGCGTGCTGAAGGAACTGCCGGACGAGCCTTGCATCTGCGCCAGCTTGTAGGCGGAGAGTTGCTTCGGCTTATCCTTGTCGGCCTTTGGCTTCTTCTTTTCCTTCGGTGTACGCATCTGACCTTTCGCCATGACGGCCTCCCTGAAGTCGATTGATGCCGAATGCTAGCGGGCGCGCCGGGCGGCGCAAGGGGAGGGACGTCGGCCGTCAGGTCTTCGGCGCAGCCGCGCCCGCCGCCTTGAGCTTGTCGTCAATGCACTTGTTTACGACGTCGGCGCGTTTGTCGAGATCCTGGTGAGGATTGGCCTTTTCGGTCCGCATCCAGCATTCGCGGGCGGCCCGCGCACGCGTCATCGGCTCGCCGTCGTCGGCAGCGGCCGCCGGTCTTACGGCTTGCGTCGGCGGCGTTTCCGGTTTGGGGGCGGCCGGTTCCGGCCTCGCCGAAGCGGCTTGCGCCTTCGGTGCATCGGCGGCCGACGGGCCGGTGCCGTCGGTTTCGCAGGCCGCGAGCGCAAGCGCGACAGCCAATACCGCGAGGCTTGCGGCAGCACGAATCTTTCGGATCGTAGAAACTGAACCGTCCATACAAGCATTCCAGAGATCTTGGGTCGGCCCAGAGGCCCGGCGACCTGCTATTTGCACAATCGCACCTGCCGACGCAACGTCTCCGGAACCGGCTTTCACAATCGCGTGCGCGCCCGTGCATGGCTGCGAACCGCCTCCCGCGCGAGGACGTTGGTCCGGCAAACGATACCGCGGAACAACATTCTGGAGGCAAGAATGCGCATTTTCTGGGCGGCGGCCGCTGCGGTACTCGTGTGCGGCGCTGCGCGGCTGAGGGGCCGATGCCATCACCGGTAAACGGCGACACAGCCGTCGGCGTCGGCGTCATTTGCGATACGTCGGAGGAGGCTAGGCAATTTGTCGATCTGCGCAATCATGGCGCCGCGCCTGATCAGGCCGTGCAAACCGTGAACGCCAACGTCGTGGACGAGCGTGCTGCGGCGTTGCGGCGATTGCCTATGTCCATGACGGGACGGTCGACACCATGAAGCTCGAAAACCAGTTCGTGCAAATCGTGCGCATCAACGTGGTTGCCGGCTTCAACGGCTCCGCCTGGCAGCGCGTGTCCGGCATGGTGCAGTACGCGGTGCTGGAAGGTGGCGGTGAATCGATCTGACGTGGCGGGGGCGCGAAAACGTTAAGCAAATATGGCGTTCGATGCTTAACCAACGCGGCCGTTTTGATTTGCATCGGCCGGAAACTTGGTGAGACATGGCGTGAACATGGCGGTGGATTTCATCCGCCTTTCTAGGCACGGTTGTCACCATGAAACGTCTCTTTGTTGCGATTGCAGTGTCTGCCGCCGTTCTCGGCAGCACCTGCGCTCCGTCGGCGGCGGCGGATCTCGGGCCGGTCTATGGCAAGCGCCATGTTCGCACCGGCTGGTACGGCTACAATTGGCGCGACCGCTGCGCCTATGCCGGCTACTACTGCCTCTATGCTTACGACGGATACGTCTATCGCTATCCGTTTGATGATCGGCCCTCGGCGTATCGCTGGCGTCGATACAGATTTTAGGCCACCGCTTCCGCTCATCTCGGCGAAAGCGGGGATCCAGGCGCACAGGGGCGGAGGGTGACGATAAGATCTCGACTTGCAGCGACCATTTCAGCGTTGATTCTTGCGGGCACATTGGTGGTGTCCGCAGACACGGCGGCTGCGCGCAGCAAGAGCGGGTCGGGCGGGACGGCAACGAGTAACAGCTCGCAAGGCACGACGACCCAGAAGGCCAAGAAGCGCCCGCCGCGCGCTTATTCCGGAAAAGACGCCCAGCCTGCGGCCCGAAATCAGGGCCAGTGACTAGCGGGGTGGGCGGTTGCTCCTGAACCCGCCACGCATTCCCGGCTTTCCAAGCTTCGAGCGCGGACTGTCCGTCCGCGCCGGTTTCATCTCGTGATGAAGCGCGATCCCCATCTCGTCGAGATCCGGCTTGTGCGGGCGCGAGCGCAGCCCTTTGGTCTGCGCCACCATCACGTCGCGGGCTGTCGGATTGTCCAGCACCGCCATCTCGGTTGCGTGCAGCCGCTTGATCTCGTCGCGCAGCCGGGCGGCCTCCTCGAAATCGAGATCGGCAGCGGCCTCGCGCATGCGCGCCTCTAGATCGGCGATCACCGCCTCAAGATTGTGCCCGATGGTCGCCGCCTCGGCGAATTCGCCGGCGCTCGCGCCACCAGTCGAGATCAGCACGTGGTCGCGCTCGTAAACGCTGTCGAGGATGTCGTGGATCGAACGCTTGATGCTCTCCGGCGTGATGCCGTTCGTCGTGTTGTAGTCCGCCTGCTTCTCGCGTCGGCGGTTGGTCTCCTCGATCGCGCGCTGCATCGAGCCGGTAACCTGGTCGGCATAGAGGATCACCTTGCCGTCGACATTGCGCGCGGCGCGGCCGATGGTCTGGATCAGTGACGTTTCGCTCCGCAGGAAGCCTTCCTTGTCGGCATCGAGAATGGCGACCAGCGCGCATTCCGGAATGTCGAGGCCCTCGCGCAGCAGGTTGATGCCGACCAGCGCGTCGAAGGCACCAAGTCTCAAGTCGCGAATAATCTCGATGCGCTCGAGCGTGTCGATGTCCGAGTGCATATAGCGCACGCGGATGCCCTGCTCGTGCAGATATTCGGTGAGATCCTCGGCCATGCGTTTGGTCAGCACGGTGACCAGCGACCGGTAGCCTTTCTGCGCTACCTGCCGCACCTCGCCGACGAGATCGTCGACCTGCAGGCGCGCGGGCCGCACCTCGACCGGCGGATCGATCAGACCGGTCGGGCGGATGACCTGCTCGACGAAGACGCCGCCGGATTCATTGAGCTCCCATGGTCCCGGCGTTGCTGAAACCGCGACACTCTGCGGACGCATGGCGTCCCATTCCTCGAACCGCAGCGGCCGGTTGTCCATGCAGGAGGGCAGGCGGAAACCGTATTCGGCGAGCGTCGCCTTGCGGCGGAAGTCGCCGCGGAACATGCCGCCGAGCTG